>JAENWY010000351.1 GCA_016649775.1 Spirochaetaceae bacterium | reverse complement strand
TGTAACAGTTTTGGTTGATCCAATACAATCCTCCTCATCTCTTGATGAGATGTTGTTATCGGGAATGAGTAGTAATACTTCAAAGATACAAACTGAAGTTGAATTGATAACAAGTAATAGAAATTTAAAAAGTGCTTTATCACTTCTTGATTTAAGTTCATATACTACATTAAAAGGGGAACCCTATGATGCTTTTTATAAGATATCTTCTACGTCAAAGGCAATAAGTGTAACATCTGTTAAAGATACAAATCTTGTATCAATTAGTATAACTGATGAAAATCCTAAATTTGCAGCAGACTTAGCAAATGCAATAGCAACTAGTTATGATACCTTACTTACAGGAATTGCAAAAACCTCTAAAACCACTCAAAGAGTATTTTTAGAAAAACAAATTCCTTTAAATGAAGAAGAATTACAGAAAGCTGCTAATGCCTTGAGTGATTACAAAGAAGAATCAGGTGTTATTCAACTTGATAAGAAATCACCATCTCTTGTAACTCAAATAGCATATTTTGATATTAAAGAAGAACCACTCAAATTAAATATAGAAAATAATAATAATCTACTAGATTCTTATTCAACAGAATTAGCTAAATCTTCAATTTTATTACCTGATCCTACTGAATTAACAAATTCAAAAGAATTTATTGCTTTAAAAGATTTATATAGTGCAGCTAATAATGAATTGATTATGTATAATCTAGCAAATTCTGCAGAATTTAATGGTCGTTCTATATATAATAATTCAAGTTCAAAAACATCTAATTTAATAAATACAATGGATAGTTCTTCAAATAAAATGCTTGATATAATTAATAAAAAATTATTGAGTTATTCAAATAAAGATGTTTATTCAATTAAAATATTAAGTGAATATAGCAAACTAGTTCTTGAGAATGTAAAATCTAAAATTGAGTTGTCTCTCTTGCAAGAGAGGTCTAAAGTATACACTACAGAATTAGACAAACTACCAGTAATAGAAAGACAAGTTACTGATTTAGAACGTAATGTAGCAGTATTACAACAAGTTGGATTAGATTTAAGATCTATGCTTGAACAAGTAAAGTTAACAGAAGCTGCTGTATCTGGGAATGTTACTGTAATTGATGAGGCTCTTATTGCACTAAACCCAATATCACCAAATAAATCATTGATAATGGCTGTAGCTATATTATTAGGTATGGCCCTTGGTTTCTTAATGTGTATATTAGTTAATCTAAAAGATAATACAATTAATACAAGAGCTGATATAAAAAAAGCTATTGGTGAAAATATTCCTTTGTTAGGATGGATACCCTTATTTATAAAAAATACTGATAAAAAAGCAACAGAATCTGATGAGAGGGATAACCATTCTATATTTGTTTATAATGAGCCTAATTCCTTGCGATCAGAAAAAGTATTAAGTATTACTTCAAATTTATTATATGGAAAAACCTTTGAAAAAAATCAAGTTATTGCTATTAGCTCTTGTGACATGAGTGCTGGTAAAAGTACTCTCTTATCAAATATTGCAATGTCGTTAGTTAGAACTGGTGCTAAAGTTATATTAATAGATGGAGATTTGAGACTTCCAGCTCTTTCGTCAACATTTGGATATTTAAGTAATAAAATTGGTCTTGTTGAAGTTGTCATGGGTAAAGAGGAATTAGAAAATGTAATAGTTCAGCCTATTGCTGATGTTCCAGATCTTCATATTTTACCTGTAGGTCACAAGCCTCAAGTTCCTTCCGCAATATTATCATATTCTCATATGGAAAAAATCATTAATAATCTTAAAAAATATTATGATTATATTTTAATAGATGCCCCACCCGTTAGTTAT
>JAENWY010000359.1 GCA_016649775.1 Spirochaetaceae bacterium | reverse complement strand
TTAATATGAAATACATATTTTAATTATATTCTCTATTTTATAATATTTAATTGATAAGAGAGTGTTTCTTTTTCTGATTATAATAAAACCTTTTAGGAGGAATAGCAATGACAATAAAAAGTACAAGTGAAAAATATGGTATTTCTCAGTATACTCTTAGATATTATGAAAAAATAGGAATGATTCCTCCAGTTACTAGAACTTCTGGTGGAATAAGAGACTACAAGAGTGAAGATTTAGATTGGGTAGAACTTGTTCTTTGTATGAGAAATTCAGGTCTTCCTGTTAAAGTTATGGTTGAATATTTAAAACTATATCAGATGGGAGATTCTACTATTATAGCACGTATGGAGCTTTTGCTTGCA
The DNA here is from genome assembly GCA_016649775.1 of Spirochaetaceae bacterium. Lineage (GTDB taxonomy): Bacteria > Spirochaetota > Spirochaetia > Sphaerochaetales > Sphaerochaetaceae > Pleomorphochaeta. The sequence continues at coordinate 1,394 of JAENWY010000359.1, read as the reverse complement.
CAACAAGAAATTTTGTTAGAACAGAAAAAGAATATTGCTGCAACATTAGAGAGACTCAACTATAAAATTTCACGTTATGAAATTGCTATAAAAACAGGCAAGTTAACCTGGGATAATGACGATAATTGATAGTAATTACATGCTTGAAGATATTAAATAGATGTTTTAATTGGAAATGACCTATTTATTAAAAGTATTATTAAGTTATGTAATCACTAATAATTTTACTTTTGATAAAATGCAAGAATCTTTATTTTGGGGTTAAAGAATAAACATCATAGAGTAATAATTGCATTAAGAGATAATGATAGCTGGCTCTCTCTTCTAACAGTCGAAATAAAATCCGACGGAGCAACCGATGAATGATGAGAGTCTGTAAATAAAATAACAAACTTTTAAATAAGTTAAGAAGGAAATAAAATGAACAATTTTGTATATGATATTCCTGTTAAGGTGTATTTTGGAGAGAATCAACTAGGTAACTTAGGTAAAGAATTAAGTAAATATGGCAAACGTGTTTTGTTAACATATGGTGGTGGTTCAATTAAGAAAATTGGACTATATGATGCTATAGTTGCTGAAATAAGAAAAGCTGATATGGAATTATTTGAATTGTCAGGTATTGCACCTAATCCAAGAATTGAATCAGTACGTACTGGTGTAGAACTTTGCAAAAAAGAAAACATCGATGTACTTTTAGCTGTAGGTGGTGGTTCTACAATTGATGCAACTAAATTCATTGCTGCTGGTTCTTGTGTTGATTTTGATGCTTGGGATTTCTTTAGTAAAGGAGCTCCTATTGAAAAGGCATTGCCAATTATCACCGTTCTTACTCTATCAGCTACCGGTTCTGAAATGGATACAGCAGGTGTAATAAGTAATCCTAAAACTAAAGATAAAATTGGTATACTTGCTACTCCTCTTCGTCCTAAAGTTTCATTCCTTGATCCAACTGTAACATATTCAGTAAGTAAGTATCAGACAGCTTGTGGTTCAGCAGATATTCTAAACCATATAACAGAAGTTTATTTTAATATGAATCAAGATTTATATATGTTGGACTCCTTTATGGAAGGAATGATGAAAACCATAATTAAATATGCACCAATTGCAATGAAAGAACCAGACAATTATGAAGCTCGGGCTAATTTAATGTGGACAAGCTCTTGGGCTATCAACGGCTTTGTAAACGGAGGAAAACAACAAGCATGGAGTTGTCATCCTATAGAACATGAGTTATCTGCAATATATGATATAACTCATGGGCTTGGACTTGCAATTCTTGCACCACGTTGGTTGGATTATTGTTTGGATGAAACCAATGTTTCAAAATATTATCAATATGGAATAAATGTATTCGGAATTGATTCTTCATTAGCTCCTATGGAAGTAGC
>JAENWY010000280.1 GCA_016649775.1 Spirochaetaceae bacterium | reverse complement strand
TATCACAATTTAAAAAAGTAATTCATTACATTGAACTAAACGTTGAATCCAAAATATGTTTAGAAGACTTATCAAAAATAGCTGGTTATGATAAAAAATACTTCTGTGCTTTCTTTAAAGAACTAAGTGGCAAAACACCTATACAATATTTGAATTCCTACAGAATAGATGTAGCTGGAGAATTATTACTAACCACTAAATTGCCAATAACAGAAATTGCTTATCAAAGTGGGCTTGAAGATGTAAGCTACTTTTCAAAGCAATTTAAAAAACACAAAGGATGTACTCCTAGAGAGTACAGAGGAAGAGCAAGTTAACTATTTCTTTGATTAAACCCATTTATTGCAACTCCTATTGATGATTTATCTCCAAGACTCTCTTTGAGCGCACTAGGGAGTAATATAAAATCTTTATAGGATTCTTCTAAAGCTTCTCTTTTAATCATTTGCAAAACTCTGTCTTTAAAGAGCTCTTGAGATCTTGTATATATATTACCTATAATAATACAATCAGGATTAAGAATATCAACAAGAATGGCTAAACCCTTACCTAGATAAGTAGCACTTTCAAATATAATATCTAAAGCTTTTTTATCACCAGCTTTAGCTCTGTTTGAAATTTCTCGAGCTGTAATATTATTTGTATATTTTTGAGAATACATTTTTGCTATTCCAACACCACTACAAAAACTCTCAAAACTACCATGTTTCTTATAGCAATAAGGTCCTTCATCATTTAATCTAATATGACCGATTTCACCTGATAAACCATTACAACCTCTGTAGAGTTTGCCATCTAGTATTAGACCAGCTCCTATTCCGGAGCCAAACATAACAAATATTATATTGTTATAATTCCTTCCATTTCCCCATTTCCATTCAGCTAGTGCACAGGCATTAGCATCGTTCTCTAAGCAAGTTGGAATATTAAATTTATCATAAAAATCTTTACAGATAGGAGAATTTGCTAACCAAGGAATATTAGGGGGTGATATAATAATACCTTTGTCACTATCTACTAAACCAGAACAAGCAATACCTATTGCTTCAACTCTATAGGTTTTTAGATATTCTTCAACAAAATAGAAAACCCTACTCTTTACAGCCTCGTAGGTTAAAGGAGTTTTAAAGACATTGTTAACTAGAATATTACCAGAAAAATCACCAATAGATACAGATAATTTTAAAACTCCAATATCAACTCCAAGCAAATACTTTTCTTCACTACTCATATAATTCTCCTTAAAAATCTAACAGTATTAAGCTCCTATATTAGAGAAAGAATAAAGTATTAACAGAATAATATCTCTAATACTCTAAGTACCTCCATTAAAAGAGGATCTCATCTACTTTTATCTAATTAAATGATAACATACCTAATTTGATATCACAAGAAAGTTATATCTATTTAACATTTATTGTCATTACTAGTAAGTCATAACTTATATTAAAGTAAGTATTATATATTAAGTACAATATATATTAATATTTTAATGATTTTGAAAAAATTAACTCATTTTGCATTCATCAAAAAAGCAATTTATTTTACATCGACTTTTTGACAGAAATACTAAGCAATAACAATATTCACTTTGTGAATTGAAGATTATTGCTCTCTCTAGTTTTCTCTCTTTGCCGATTAATATATTTACCTAATTTACAAAATAATAAATTATAAAACTTGCCATAAATTTTATTGATGCTACAATAACTTAGTAAAGATATATCAAAACAACAAAATAAAGGAAGCTAAAAAATGAAATTCAAATGTTTAAAATGTGGAAAGCATGAATTTTCAGTAAATGTAAGAGATATAGTAAATGAACAAATTGCTGTTAATTTTATTTGCCCTGCATGTGGAGCCCAAAATCAAGTATCTTGTGATTTCACTACTCCAGATAGAGCCCAAATTGAACTCATTGAAGAGTAATTATAAAAATCTTAGTGACCTTATCGAGTTCTATTTTTGAAGTTTTAATTTAATGCCAATAATACTCCCAAAAAATTTAGGTATTCTCACCTACCTGTGGGTTAAAGACTATTATTATATACAAATCTACCACTAAAAGAAATTGGAGTAAAAACAGGATACCCAGATCAATTTCATTTCAGTAAAAAATTCAGTAAAACTACAGGTATTAGTCCTTTAGTATTCAGAAAGGCTCATATTATTAACAATGTCCAAATCTAATAAAGTAATTCATAACTTGTATTAGGTCCTGATGAATTCTTTTTAAACATACCTTTCTTTATTAAATCATTAAGATCTCTCGTTGAAGTATCTACACTACAAACGCAGATTTTTGACCATTTTTTTGATGTTATTTTCCCATTCCAATCCTCAGTTAATTTTTTAATCATTTTCAGTTGTCTATCATTTAAGGAAGAAGCATTCACAATCTTAAAAAACTTCTCTTTCCTTATAGTAAATTTAATATTTTCAGATGCCTTTAATATTGCTTTGTTTAAGCAATTAAGATACCAAACAATCCATTCTGTAATATCTAATGAATCATTGGTCTGCGCTTTATTAAGACTCACATAATAATCTTTTTGTTCAAGTTGAATTTGAGCAGAAATTGAATAAAAAGAGTAACCCTTATTTTTTTGATATAAAACAAAATCTGATATTGTTCTTGCAAGTCTTCCATTACCATCTTCAAATGGATGTATGGTAACAAACCATAAATGAGCTATAGCACTTTTAACAAATTTTGAATAATCATTATTATGATTTATAAAAGAAAAAAACTTATCCATTTC
>JAENWY010000209.1 GCA_016649775.1 Spirochaetaceae bacterium | reverse complement strand
TTAGTTAATATTAATGTTTAGTTCAATTTCATTTTAAAATAATAACATAATTAGGGGAATTAGCTATTTAATCCTAGATGTCATAGACAGAGCCAAAATAAATTAAATTTGCTATTGCAATAGGTCACATCCTATGATTATTGCTATTTTAAATAATTTCTAACTAGGTTTAACTAGTTTACAATATTACCATCATTTGTTTCGAAGGAAATTCTTTTACTATACTTAGTCTTTTTTAAAATATTAAGACCTTTTTCTATATAAGAATCAAATTCAGTTTCAGGTAATTCTCTGTTTGTATTAGAAATATGAACTTGTTCAATTGAATTCATATTTGATTCAAGACTCTCTATGGGTTCTTTATTATTAAACATATGAGATACATCAGCCATTAATCCAAAATAAGAGGAATCAATACGAGTAACTAAATTTGATGCTTCATTTAAAGTATTATGAAAATCACATTCTGCATAGCTTAAAGGCTCAAAAAGTATTTTTACTTTATATCTTTTACATAAAGAAAGAACAACATTATTCATAGTCTCTTCAAATAACTTATTAGCTTCAATACTACATAAATTTTCTTTATTTCTGGATTTTCCACTTCCAAATATTACAACATGTACTTTTAATTCATTACAATGTTGAAAAGCTCTCTCAAGATAAGTTTAAATAAAACTATACCCAGAAGGCCCCTGTAAAAAGTTAATGAAAGAAGGAAATAAATTACACATAACAGGAGTATTAATATCTAAATTTTCAATTAGTGCTAATAGCTTTCCATATTTATCTTCGTTTAATTCCATTATAGACATAAGAGGAAATACAATATAATCGAAGTTTGCTTGAACTACTCTCTTTATGAGTAAATCATTAATTCCCCATAAAGGTATAGTTGCAAATCCAGTACAAAAGCCTATTTTATTCATAATGGTAACTTTACTGGTCGTTTTTCTTTAGCACTCAAATAAATAGCTTCAATTAATTCAACAGGCTTTTTTGCCTCTGTTGCATTTATTAAAGGTTCTCTACCTTCATCAATAGCTTTTACGACATCTTCAAACACCATTGCATGAGATTTATAACTTATTAAACCAGGATCAGATGCTACACCTTCAGAAGTTCCAACATTTTTTAATCTCTCAAAATCCATTTTATCTTCTTCTGTTTCATCCACAAACTGATATTTAACTAAATTCTCTTCTTCTATTGATGCACTACCTTTGGACCCACAAATATCAATTTTCTTTAAGAATCCTGGATAAGAACTTGTAGTTCCTTCAATAACACCAAGAGCACCATTTCTAAATTTTAAAATTGCAGTTGCAGTATCTTCAACTTCTATGCCTGTGTGTGATCTAAGAGCTGTATATGCTGTTACTTCATCTACAGGACCACATAACCAAAGTAATAAATCAATTGCATGAATACTCTGATTCATTAATGCTCCACCACCATCTAAAGCCCAAGTTCCTCTCCATCCAGCACTATCATAATACTCTTGAGATCTAAACCATTTTACTTGTGCATCGCAAATGCTAAGAATTCCAAATTTCCCTTTATCAATGGCACTCTTTACGAGTTTAGGAGCTTCAAAGAATCTTGATTGAAATATTCCAGCAGCAATAACACCATTTTCTTTTGCTTTTTTAATGATTAAATTACATCGTTCTGTTGTTATTTCTAAAGGCTTTTCAATTATTATATGTTTTTTAGCTTCTATAGCCTTGATAGCATATTCAAGATGATAACCTGAAGGTGTTGCTATTGTTACAATATCTAAAGAAGCATTATTTAAAAACTCATCTAGATTATTATATGCTTTTGCATGAGAATAAGAAGAACAAAAGGTTTCCGCCTTATTTAGATTATTATGATATCCTGCTACAAATTGACAATCAGGTAAAGATTCAATTGCATCAGCGTGACCTTTTGCGATTGTTCCTAATCCTATTATTCCAAATCTTTTCATTTTATATTCTCCAATTTAGTTTTCTATAATTTCAGAATTCTCTGTAAAGTAGCAGGGACTCTGTCAATTTAATAAATAAACTTTTTTTCTTAAATCAAACAAATTAATTCAATATTTTGATCTCAAATAACAAATTCTGATAATGGAACTATTAACTTTAAAATAAAATTTACTATTTATCTAACTTAGTATTATTTTTTTGATTATACTAAATACTCCTATCTACTTTAGAAGGAGTATTTTTGTAAATTAAAACTCTTCCATCATCACATATTCTCATATCATCAGGTGTAAACCAATCTACAGTAACCAATTGTTCCATTATCAAAAAAAATAGAAATTATTTTTCTATTTATTAGAGTAATTAACTGATTATCTCTAGTTGTCTTTGCTCACCTGTAGGCTAAAAATCGTTCCATAGGTGAATACCTATGTTTTATATTATACTGCATTTCATACTTTTTCAAAGAACCATACATAAAGTTTTTTTCTCTACTGATGAAAAAATAAGTTATCAATTGAAAAGGCTATTCTTATTTTATCTTCTTTAAACAGTTGTTAAGTATATATAGCATCTTCAGGTATGAATTCTCGCACCTAAATAAACAATAAACTTTCGGAATTACGTATTAATAAGAATTAACAGTTTTAGAAATTAATTGTACCACCTTCATTTTTTAAATCTGCTTGATTATCAACAAAGTTGCTTTCCCTATTTTATTACATATATACCCAAGAAAGCTCTCTTATCAAAGCGATTAGCACATGAAGTTAAATAAATAGAAAAGTTTTTTTAATAGTATAATTTCGTTTATAATAACTAATATATTATGTTTATTACAAAACTCCTAATCTATTTGTTCTTAGTAAAATAATAATTGTAAATGGCAATAAATTCATTAATAAGAGTTTTCAATTAATAGTTTTATCTCATTTTTATAAATCTTGAATACAACAAATAGATTTTAATGAAATAACTAATTTTGTGCAATTATTATATGTTTTTTAGTGTTGACTAGGATAAAAATCAACATTAGTCTAACAATTATGAAAGTATTTCCAATTAATGAGTTAATAAAACAATTTGCATCCATTTTTTTTAATAATGGATATTCCATATATGTCGTTGGCGGAGCAGTTCGTGATTTCCTATTAAATATAGAAAATGAAGATTTAGATTTTACAACGGATGCTACACCAGAAGATGTAATTAGAATGTTTAAAAAGACCATACCAACTGGCATTAAACATGGAACAGTTACTGTATTATTCAGAGGAGAAAGCTTTGAAGTAACAACTTTTAGATCTGAAAGTGATTACAATGATGGAAGACATCCTGGTAAAGTCAATTTTGTTCGTTCTTTAGAAGAAGATTTAAAGAGACGAGATTTCACAATTAATCAATTAGCAGCCAATGCTAAAACTGGTGAAATACTTGATATGCATAATGGCATTAGTGATTTAAAAAATAAAATCATTAGAGCTATAGGAAATCCAAATGAGAGATTTCAAGAAGATGGACTTAGAATTATGAGAGCAACTAGATTTGTATCTAAGTTAAACTTTAACGTAGAAGAAAACACTCTTAAGGCAATGTTAGATAATAAAGATAATATCAAATCAGTTAGTAATGAAAGAATTAAAGATGAATTGTATAAATTGATAAAAGGACAATCTCCTAAAAAAGGTTTACAACTTTTAGACGATTGTGGATTAATGAATATAATCCTACCTGAAATTGCAACACTAAAAGGTGTAATTCAGGGGGGTCTACACAAAGAAGATGTATTTAAGCATACATTAAACACTGTAGAAGCAGCAAGTCAGTTGCATTACCCATTAAACGTGCGAATTGCTGTACTTTTCCATGATTGTGGTAAAAAAGATACTCAGTTAATAGATGAAGGCCGTGGCCCTAATTCTTACTCTTTTTACCAACATGAAATAGTCGGTTCTAAAATTTGCGAAAAAGTATTAAAAAGATTAAAAGATTCAAATGAAAATATTAAAGATATTTCAAATTTAGTTAGAAATCATATGTTTCATTATGATAATAACTGGAGCGATGGA
>JAENWY010000320.1 GCA_016649775.1 Spirochaetaceae bacterium | reverse complement strand
TAACACAAATATCAGTACAAAGACCTATTAAGGTTATAGACTCTATTTCTTCACTAGCTGCTAAATCAATCATATATTGTTCGAGTTCTACAGAGCCAAAAGTTGGTTTATCAAAAGGTTTTTCAACGACTAAGGGTAATAATTTATCACAAAGTTCCCACCCTTTTGTGCCTTTAATACAATGCACAACAGGAAGGTTCTTGCCTTCTTCTGTTTCTAAATAATTATTATTGTGTGTATCACGAGTAAAAAGGACTTTTCCATCAAAGTCTTTTACTCTCTTATAAACACCATCAACAATAGCCTCAGCTTCTTTAGTTCCAAGTGCTCCATCGATAAAGTCATTTTGCATATCAATAACTAATAATACTTTCATTAATACTCCTAATATATTTTTTTCGCTCTTATTTGTTAGGTTAGTACTTGAATTAAAAAATGTCTATAATATACAAAGGTAGAGCCTAGAAAATAAAATTATCTAGGCTCATATCTTATGATTTATTGAATTATAATTTAATTGAACTTGTTAAAAGTTACCACTTTATCAATTGGTTGTTTTGGATTTTTGGGCTCTCCAATAGAAAGGAAAGTTTAAATAATTTTATCTGAATGGACATTAAGAATTTTCCTAATATCATTATTTATTCGAGGCCTTTTAGTTGTACCAGTAGCACCATAATTTACTTCTTCACTCAATTTTCTATCATTAAATTCACCTCGATATGTATAACAGGTATTTATTGCTTGTAAAGTTTCCAGTAATTTCTCCTATTAATCAAATTCAAATAATATATTATCGATAATTAAAATATTCTTTTAACACCTTCTCATAATTCATTTATAAATTATGATAAAATGTTAAAATTTTCAATATAATTTTCTTTATTGATTTTTTTCCATATAGCTAGTATTTGCTAACGCACTAAGCTCTGTAATTTTACAAGCTAAATCGCTACCAAACATTTCTTGTATTTTAGCATCAATATTCTTCCAATTCTGTTTAACCATAGGTAATGCCTCATAGCCTTTCTTTGTTAAATTAACTTGAGTATTTCTACCAATATAAGCTCTCTCTACTAGCTCAAGTTTAACAAGTTTATCTAAAAAACGAGTAATAGTACTTGGTTTCATTGCTAATACTTCAGCAATTTCAGAGGGGGAATGTTTATCTAGCTCCCCAATAGCAATAATTGTAAAACCCTGAGTTGCAGTATAATCAACTTTTTTGAAAGCCTCATCTGCAATAGAATTTAAATGTCTTGCTAATTGATTGGTTGAAAAATACATACAATTATCAAAAATGCTCATAACTAGGTTATCCTTTTTTCACTTTCTTAATTTTAAAGTAAAAATTCATTCATACAAAATTATACATTTGTATATACATGTATTTATGATTTACCCTATATTAAGTTGTAGTGTCAACACATTCCAATAAATTACGCCAATTTAAGAATATTTTAACTTTTCAATAATATAACTTAAAAATAATCATCACAATAAGATATATGTATATTTTAAATATTTCTTGTTGATTGGATGTGATGGGAATTAGTCGAGAATTTTTTATGATTAAAACAAATGATATTCTCACTAACATCAAAACTATTACCAAAACTACCACCAAACAAAAAGAGATTATTAATATAATAATAGAAAATGCATTTGTAAGTGCTAAAGATATAGCATAAGAATTAGGGCTTTCAGTATATGGAGTACGTTATCATTTAAATAAAATGAAAGATATAGAGTTAATTAAATACAATGCTCACAACTTAAGGAATAACTGATAAGTCTTTTACTTAATAACCAATTATTCATTGCTTTAATGTAGGATATCTATCCTCAGAAACACGCGTAATAAGCTTAAGTTGTGAACATTGAATTAAATATAAAGAATCAGCAAAATCGGGCCAATAGGTTGTAATTGAGAATATCTAAATCATTAACTTATATCGTGAATTGAAAAGATAAATGCAACATTTTTAAGGTTTGCAATACTTAATGCAACATTTTGTTTAAAAATCTTCTTGAAAATCTTTATTTTTGTTTGACTGATGATATTTTTAAGTTCAAAATGACTATTAAATCAAGAAACTTTTAAGTTTTGACAATATCCAAGCGGAATTGGCAAAATATCTGTTTTTTGCAGTATAAAATGCAACACTTATTTTTACTTCATATTAGTTAAGGTTGTT
>JAENWY010000169.1 GCA_016649775.1 Spirochaetaceae bacterium | reverse complement strand
TAGTATTAATAATTCCAGACTCTAAATTACTTAAAAATTTGAAAGGAATTGAAAAAATTGCTTCCCGAGATTCTTTTGTTTTATAAAGAACCGTTAATTTTTTTAACATACTAATAACTGAAATAAAATTGGAATTCAAATTTGAATTGAAGTATTCGTTATTTTTGATGTTCATTTCATAGAAAATTATACTCATAAAGCTATGTTTTCCCCAATATTTTTTAATTTCCTCCAGTAATTCTTTTTTATATTTTGTCTCTATAAAAATGGAGTCATTTAATAAAATACTGTCTTTTGTGATTGAAAATATTTCTCCAACACGTTTATTAATTGTAAAATATAAAGATTCTGAAACAATTTTTTCGTTATCAAATTTTAAAGTATATATTCCCTCTTTATTATCCAAATAAAAACCTATTTCTATTACCATATTTTGAGTTGATCCAATCATTTTATAATCATTTATTAAAGATTCAAGAGTTTTAAAAGTATTTTTGATTATAGATTCATAAATATTTTTTTTTGCATTATTATCTATACCTTCTATTAAATCATTTAAATTTGATTCATCGAAAGATTTTAATTTCTCTTGTGCAGCGAGTGTCTCAAAAGTTTTTCGAAGAAAAAAAATTGATGCTACTAAATTAGTTTTCCCTGATCCATTCTCACCATATATAAAGGCAATTTTTTTTGGCATTTTATTTGCATTACGTAGGTCTAATTTAATTTTTTTGAAAGATTTAAAATTCTCTAAGATAATGTATGAAATCATATTAATACTCCTATTTGATACAAATTATATCATATATTTAAATTAAGTCTAGTATTAATGCCAAATTCATGTAATATTCTCTTATAAATTGATTGAGAAATGAATGTTTTACATAATTTGAGTTAACTACTAGGTAAAAAGATAAATTAATATATAGGTGGAAAAGATTAAACTTATAAATACAATTTGATATAATTAATCAATGTTCACAACTTAAGCTCATTATGCGTGTTTCTGAAGATAGATATCCTACATTAAAGCAATGAATAATTGTTTATTACGTAAAAGACTTACCAATTATTCCTTAAGTTGTGAGCATTGATAATTAATCGTTATAAGATAACCTACTTATTTGAGAGTGTTCTGATTTAACTATTTATTCAAATGGTTTATTTTATTTAAACTTTATAAATGATATTCTCTAAGACATCAGTACTTTTACAAAAAATAAACTTTTATGCTATTATTAAAAATACTGGTGAGTAAGTAAATATATCTGTATTAATAAATAATTTGTTTATATTGTTTTGAAATTCATATTCCTTTATAACTTACTTTAAATATATGAGTTAAATAATTAACTTAACAAGTTAATATAAGTATGTAACAATATATGTTATTATCTAAATAAGTTTTGGAGGTTTATATTTTTTATGAGAAAAAAAATATTATTAATATTTATTTCATTAATCATGATGGTTCCTATTTTTAGTACTGGATCTAAAGAACTTGTTATAGGGTGTTCTGTTTATAAATATGAAGATCCCTTTATCTCAGGAACTAGAGCTGTAATTAGTGAAACTGCTAAGAATAAGGCAAGTGTAATATTTGCTGATGGACTCAATTCTCAAACTGTTCAAAATAATTCAATTGATAATTTTTTTAATCAAAAGGTATCTGCACTTATTATTAATCCTGTAGACCGAGCTTCTGCGGGTTCAATTATTAGAAAAGCTAAAGAGCTAAATATACCGACAGTTTTCTTTAATAGAGAGCCTTTTGTTGAAGATTTAAAAATATGGAATGATAAAACCTATTATGTTGGATCTATTGCTAAAGATTCTGGCCTCATGCAGGCTAAAATTATTGCAGATTATTGGCTCTCTCACCCTGAAGCAGATATTAATGGAGATGGTCTTTTACAATATGTAATTTTTAGAGGTGAAGCTGGTAACCAAGATACAGAACTTAGATCTGAATATTGTCTTCAAGGTTTAACCAAGCGTGGAATAAAATGTGATAAAGTTGCATCTTCTACTTCTTATTGGAATCGAGCAAAAGCTCAAAATGCAATGACTTCTATATTAATATCTAAAGGCTCTTCTATTGAAGTTGTAATTGCAAATAATGATGAAATGGCACTTGGTGCAATAGATGCCTTAAAGGTTAATGGGTATTTTACCAATGATAAATTCATGCCTGTAGTAGGTGTTGATGCAACAGCAAGTGCACTTCAGGCTATTGAAAATGGAACTTTGTTAGGAACAGTATTAAATGACTCACATAATCAAGGACGGGCTATTTTTAATTTAGCCTATGAACTTGCAAAAGGGAATATTCCAACTTCTAAGTCAATTGGTTATACCATTAGTGAAGGCCGTTATGTTTGGATTCCCTACAAGATTGTTGATAAAAGTAATTTTAGAGAATACATAGATAAAACCGAAACTATAGGTTTATAGAATCTGGGGGAATAATAATCGTTGATTTCTTTCTTCTGAAAAGCTCTCTTTTGTTACGATTGAAAAATCTAAAGGAGTAGTTGGAACTTCTTTTCCATTAGCTAAATCAATAGCTGCATAAATTGCTCTATAGCCAAGTCCAAATCCATTAATAGCTACAATACCTTTAATGCTACCATCTTCAAGTCCCTGTATATTGTTTAGCGTATTTCCCCAAGCAAGCACAAAAATCTTACTTGTATCAATGCTCTTATTATCAATGGCTTTAATAATGCCATCTGAGCTAGTTTCATCAAGTGCAATTATAAAATTAATAGTTTCATTTTTCTTAATCTTTGCGCTAATTAGTTCTTCAGCTTTATCACTATCTCCAAAACAATAGATAGTATCAAATTTTAAATCACTATTATCCTTAAACATTTTTTTTATTCCCAGTTCTGTTTGAGAACCTGAGGAAGTATGAAGAAGAGCGCCGACAATTAAAACATGGACTGCCTGGTTTGATTTATTATCTATTATAAAATTCCCAATTGCTTCTCCTACAGGACTAAAGTTACTCATCAATTTAAACTGTCGAAATCCATTATAGGCAACGCTTTCATTGTATATCTGCAGAACTTTAACCCCTTTGTTTTGAAGATCTTCTATTGGACCTGCAAGTAAGGTTACATCACTGGGGTCAATGATTATAACATCAAAGTCACTTTCTCCAGCCTCTTTTAGAAATTCAATTTGTTGAAATGCATCTGTTTCTTCAACAGGAGAATAGAAGTCAAGAAGACAAGAGGTTTCTCCATGGGCCATTCTTGCTCCATTTTTTATATTTCCCCAAAGTTGTCCACCTCTTGAAATAGAAATGAAAGCTATCTTTTTAGGTTTAGATTCTTTTCCTTTTAGAAATTCAGATTTATTACAGCTAGTAAACAATAATAGGGAAGTTAAAATTAATAATACTGTTGTTTTTAATCTCATGATGATGCCACCTTTAATTTTACTAGAGCTTTTTGCTTAGGTATTTTAATAAATACTGTAGTTCCCAAATCTAATTCAGATTCAACACTTACACCATATTCTTCACCATAGGCTAATTTAATTCTTTCTTGAACATTTGATAATCCTATTCCATTACTCTTACTTTCTTTATTATTAATCCTTTTTTCTTGGTCAAATAAGGATTCAATTGTATCACTATCTATACCAACACCATTATCAGCTACACTTATTAATATTGATTTATCGTCTTCACTTTTTATTTTAATAGTGATAAAACCTGGATCAACTAAATATTTGATTCCATGATAAATTGCATTTTCAACAATTGGTTGAATTATTAATTTAATAGTAGGACAATTTTTTAATTCATCTGGTAAATCAATTTCAAAGTCAAAGTTTTGATATCTCATTTTTTGTATTAATAAATAGTTACTAACATGTTCAATTTCTTCTTCAATACTAATTATTTCATGACCTGAACTAATTGATACTCTAAATAATTTTGATAGTGCTTGAACTAGGGTAACTACATCCTCTGTATCTCCTTGTTCGGCTAACCATATTACACTATCTAAAGTATTGTATAAAAAATGAGGGTTTATTTTCGCTTCTAGAGCTTCAAATTCGCTTTTTCTTTTTAAATCTTGAGCTGTTACTATATCACCCATGAGTTTCCTGATTCTAATTATCATCTGAATATAGGTTTTAGACAGAGCAACTACTTCTGTAGAGCCTTCTATGGGATAAGGAAGTCTTGATGTTTCAAATTCAAAGTCATCCATTTCTTTTTCTAAAAGTTTTATAGGCGCTGTTATTTTTTTAGTTACAAACCAGGTAACAATAATTGAGCTAAGAGATAATATAATGGTTAATAGTATAACAAAGAATATTATTTTATTCATACCTTTTGTTAATTCATCAAGATAAACTACGCCCACCAATTTCCACTTACTATTATTGACAGTTTGTATGATTGTTAATCTATCTCTACCTTTATATTTATTTACAAAGGTACCAAATACTTGTTGTTCTATTGCTTCGGTATCTTCACTGAATAATCCTGCATAAATAAGAGTTTGCTTTGGATGATAAATAATTTCAGCTTTATTATCTAAAATATAAAGATATCCATTAGTCCCAAGGGTTGCAGATCTAATCATTTCACTAATAAGAGAGAAGTTCATATCAATCATGAGAATGGCATTTTGTTTACTACCATTTTCATCTACATAATAAATCTTTTTTGAAAAGGTTATTACCCAAGGAAATTTTAAGGGTATTAAATGTTGAATATGGGGAGCTGAGAAATACATATTATAATCATCGATGTTATAATTTAAAACTGTATGAAACCAATCTTGGCTAATAATTTCATTTTTAGGAAGTGTTGATTTATTATCTGGACTAAGAAGCAAAGAGCCATCAGCTTTAAAAATTAGTATGCT
>JAENWY010000023.1 GCA_016649775.1 Spirochaetaceae bacterium | reverse complement strand
TCTTCGAATATTTGTTTTATAGTAATCTTATTTTTATTCATGATTTAATCATCTCATATTTATCTGATTTTTTCTATGTATATTTCAGCTAGAATGTTATCCACAGTGATTTCCGCAAGCTGTTTCCTATATAATAAAAAATATATTATGAGGTGATAATATGGAAGAATTAAAAGAAAATAAAAGTATAGTTACTAGTTATAGGCTATCACAAGATACTAAAGATAAGGTACAACAACAGTTGAAGGACTTAGGAATGACCCAAGAGCAGTATTTCAATAAGGTAGTAGGCTTTATGGAACTGGAGAATGTGAAGCAAAATAGTTTTTTAAGTAAGGACACCACTGTTATACAAAGTAATTTAGATGCAATATTGAACGCTTTTATAAGCATTGCAGATAGTAGCAATAATTTAATGAGTAATAAAGATATAGAGCTTGAAGAACTAAATAATAAATATAAAGATATGTTATCTGATAAAGAAAATTCTATTAAATTACAAAAACAAGAATTACAAGATTGGTATATTAATTTTAATGAATTACAAAAGGAAAATGACGAACGTGAAAATGAGTTGTCAGGTATTAAAATTGAACATAATAAACAACTTGAACAGTTAGATAGCAATTTAAAAGACAAAAATTTAATTGTAGAAGAATATAAAAATAAAAATGATATGTTATTGAGTGATTTAGCAGAATATAAGAACCATAAAGTTCAATTGGAAGAATATAAGAAATTACTTGCAGATGCACAGGCCAAGAATATTGATAAAGATAATATCATTAAGGATAATGATTATAATATTAATCATTTAAATAATGGATTTGAGAAATTAAAACAGGATAACCAAAAGGAAATTGAAACACTAAAAAAAGAAAATCAATTAAATATCAAGATAGAAATAGCTGAGGTAAAAGAGGATCTAAATAATAAATTAAGCCAAGAGCAGTTCAAACATAATAAAGAAATAGAGGAATATCAAAATAAATATAAAGAATTACTTGAAGAATTAAAACAAAAGAAAACAACAATTCAAAGAGTTAAAAAAGAAAGTGCAGCAGTAAAAGAATAAAAAATGTCTTTAGGAGGATTAATTATGGTGGATTCGAATAAAGAACAAAAGAGAGCATCTTGGGATTTCGCAATAAACATTAATCAACTAGATGGTGAGTGGATACCAAGTGATGAATATAAAGAACTTATTGAAAAAGAAATCAATGGAGAAATTACAATACAAGAAATGAGAGAAATATTTAATAAAAATATAAACTTAAAAAATAAAATATAAAAAGGGGGCCTGTACATAAATTTGTACAGGTGCTTTTTTATTGTTCATCTCGTATTGACAATTGTTGATATTCATTTCCTGTAGCTTCTTCTGTTTCGCTATTCTCCCAACCTAATAATTTTTTCTCTAACTCATCAAAATCATAGGCTCTTTGTTCGTAATTATTGAAACCACCAATCTTAACCTTGCTTTTAGGTGACTTATAATCATTCTTTATGGCATTAATAACCCAACCAACTATATTATCAATTTTAGGTACTGTTTCAGAATACTTATATTTTTCTTTAATAATATGTATATCCCCTTTAGCAGTATCTAATATAGATTTAGCTTGCAACCCTGTTATAGCTTCTTTGAATATAGATTTAACGGTGTTTATAAGCCCTGTAGAGCATTTTTCCTCTTCGTTGGTGTTTTTATACTCTGTAGTAGCACAAACTTCATTGTCGGCATCATTTGGCAATAATAAAGGCTTCCTTACATTAGATTTATTAGTTCTTATGTGAAATTTTAAACTTGTAACCTTTCTTCCTGTCTTAATTTCTTCAAAGTCAAAATCTATATCAGTTAATTTTTTGAGTTCTTTTTGAGTTCTTTCTATGACGAACCTTTTAAAATCATTGTATTTAGGATAAACTGTATCAGCTTTTATCAGCTTTCTTAATTCATCAATCTCAATTTCTATGTATCCTTGTTTTTTAAATTCATTACACTTTAAAATCTCATATATCCTAGAAGAATACTTGCTTTTCATACTTAAAATATTTGCTAATTGGTATTGGGTATACTTTTCTTTTAATTGCAACATATAAGGCTTTAAGTCAGGACTAAACTTTAAAGTTACCATTCCTGAACCTTTCTCGTATCTTGCACTATTTAACCAAGCAACTTGAAGTAATGTGTTACCTTCATGAATTTCAAGGACTTTTTTCATGAGTTCCCTAGTTATTTTAGGTATTTTAGTATATTTTGATTTATCCTCAACACCTACAAGCTCCATAAATTCAGCTATTTTAAATATATAAGGTTTAAATTCCTCATCATCTTTTCTTACCAAACTAGCTAAAGTTAATATTATTTTTTGTTCCTCTAAACTTAAATCATAACTACTATTCATAATAAAATAATTTGATTTAGTTACTAAATAGTTTTCATCCATATAATCACCTCATAAGAATATATTACCACTTTATTGCGAATAGTCAATAACATTTTCGTACTCGTAGTTAGGTATGCAAAGCTCGCATTAGATTTTTGAAAGCATTGGTATCACTAGCTTAGAAGGTAGCCCAAAACACTTAAAACAAAAAGAAGTAAAACATATAAAACAACTACTGTAGTTGTTCCACTATTTTTCTTTAGATTTTAGTAAGAAATAAAAGAAATAGGATTTCTAAATTGGTTTAAATAATAATTCATGAGAAGTAACTGTAAATCAATAACAAAAACACAAAATCACACTACAAATTTTGATATAGGCATAAAAGTAATCTAATAGAAAACTCAATAGTATTTAAAGTAGTGATACCAAAGGTTTGAAGCAATGTATGAATAGAATATTTAATGCCATTTGCAGGGGTAAATTGGAAATTCGTAAAAATAGGGTACTCAATAGAAAAGACAATAGAAAACACAATAGCATTTAGACTAGTCGTATCAAGGGTTTAGGGTAATGTGCCAATAGAGAACTCAATAGAAAACTCAATAACTTTTTGATTTATGTAAATTAAAGTGGTAAATAAAAATACTCAATAGAAAAGACAATAGAAAACACAATAGCATTTAGACTAGTCGTACCAAGGGTTTAAGGTGATGTGCCAATAGAGAACTCAATAGAAAACTCAATAGAAATTTTGGTAAACAGATTACATGTAAAGTGATTACTTTATAATTTCCAGTTAATAAATGTAATTTTCGAATGAGTATATCTTTATTATGGTAGGCTGATTGCAGCCAATTTGTAAATATTATAAGAGTGATCATTGATATTTAGAGAGGTCACTTTTCATTCGCTAAATTTCCTAAAAATTTTTCAGGTGTACATTTTTTTGTACATCAAGATTAGTTATATTAGAAGTACTTTTCCTTTATTTAAGTGAAAAGAATTTTAAAAAAAAAGAAGAAGAATGCTCAAAATACAAAAGAATAGGTAAAATATAAGAAAAGGCAGGATAAGGGGGCTTCCCCCCGAGCTACAGATTACAGGCAAAGCCTGTAACATTAATGGTTAGAGTAGGGATGCTATATCGTTTTTTTTATTGAGAAAGGAAGCTATTTAGTATGTAATCAAGCAAAAATCAGTCGTAAGCTAGTATTAAAGCCATTGTTACGGGAGGCTCTATAGGTGGTGTAGTATAGATAACATGTAAAAAAAGCCACAAGACAGTATTACGATTTTTGATGAAATGTAAATAAAAAATCGTAAATACTATTTCGTGGCTTTTATGACGTAATTAATGAATATTATGCATTAACTTTAATAGAGTATAGTTTTTAGAATACTAATTACTTTCATTCAAATCATAAAGATAAATTGGATTTATAAGTTCCAATATTGATACAATAGCATTATTATAGGCTGACGCTCTTTCTGTTTCGGTTTTATCTAAAGTGCCTTCATTCTCAAATTGCTTCTTGATTTTTCCAATTATTTTAAGATATTTGCTTAAAAATTCATCCTCACTCATTGATCTACCATCTACTAACATCTCATTATATGCTAAAAGTTGGCCTTCATTATATACCATAAACTCTAATTTATCATATATGTTGTTAGAATTTATAAATTTCATTTTTCTCATTATAATATCTTCTATAGTAAAATCTATTATCAATTTTTCATTTATCATTGATTAATCTCCTTTATATAATTTTGATTCATAACTAAATACTGGTGTGACACAAAATAGGAAGATTGCATCTTAATCTTTTATTGGTTATTTAATTCCTCCAATACCTTTTTCCATTGGATACTATTTCTATAAATTTATAGCTGTCACAATAAGTAGGGCTTTTGTGTTGATATTATTTCACGTCACAAAACTATGGATTCTATAATTTGCGATTGTAAGAACAGAAATGAATTTACATTATTAATTGTCATGAAATTATAAAAGTCCGATTATTTGTATCTGTCTATAAACTCTACCAATGCCAACGCAATTAAATCCTTTTGTAACTCTTTTTTATCTTTACAAAACACTGCAAACTTATCTAATACTTTTACGTAAGTCTTAAAGCTTCTTACCATTAAATCACCTTCCAGGTCAGTATGGTTTATATTAATCTCAGGTACCTCTATAATTTTATCGTCATCTTTATGGTGTCTATACCAATAAAGCATTTCTTCAATTTCTGCTGATTGATTTATTATTTTCCTGAGTTCAACAGGGAGGCTCTTTAAATTTGCACTAGGGCTTTGATTGAGATGTTCTACAGGTGTTACTTTATTGTTACTTTGTTGTTTATCATCTTTAACTGAAATTATATCAACGTTTGTTACTTTAATGTTACTAGGTAACACTTCAGGTAGATCATATAGAAAAGTTGATTTATTATATTTAATTTCAGTATATTTTATTGTAAATGAAAAATCCTTTCGGTTAATTTCAAATTGTTTTATAAATTTATCAGTAGGTATTTTTTGTTCTTTTGTTTTGCTTTTATTTGAAACTGTATTTTTGTTTATAGATAAAGCTATGGAAATTAGTTTTTCTAATGAAATATCAAGCTTTTTTGGGTTTCCTATTTTAATCACCTCTTGAATTATTAATAGTTACTTATAGTTACTCGATGTTAATATTCTGTATTTTACTGAAAAGTCCTCTAAAAAGAGAAAAGAAAAAAAGAAGGTCATAATTAAACCTTCTGATGTTTATATATTGATAGTCTCATAAATAGAAATTCTCTATGCTCTTATCTTTAATGTCCTCATTAATCCCAATATATCTTAAAGTAACGCTAGGTGAGGAATGATTGAATATTTGCTGAAGTAGTGCAACATCTTTATTTTGATTGTAGTGCCAGTATCCAAAGGTCTTTCTTAGCGTGTGAGTGCCTATCTCTTGAAGTCCGATATGCTCCGCAGCACTATTCAGTATTCGATATGCCTGTACTCTGCTAATGGGCTTATTTTCGCCTTTCCTACTCTGGAATAAGTATTCTTCATCCAACATTGTTTTAATATACTTGTCTATTTCTATTTTTAACAATGAATTTATTAGGAATCTTTTTATCTTATTTGTTTTTTGTTCAATAATCTTAATGTGGGTTTTATTTTTTAGATCCTTAACGTTAAGTGCCAGGATGTCACTGATCCGAAGACCGGTGTTAATACCCACGACAAACATTAGGTAATTCTTATATCCTGTTTTCAATAATTCCATTTTCATTTCTTCAAGTTTTTTTCTATCCCGAATTGGTTGAACTAGCTTCATGCGCTGCACCCCTTAATATTATAATTAAGACAGTTATAATACATTGAACGTTACAAGTCAATACGATGTGTTACATTCAAAACGAAATTTTTAAGGAATGCGCAATATAGCCAATGTGAATGTAACTCAATTATCATTGTGTTACTTTCAGAATATTAATATAGCAAAGTGCAATGTAACTGTTTTTAGTTTGGTTTGTATGATATTGACTTATGTTTGGCTTAATATGCACAGTAAAATCTAACTTGTGGCATGAGAGAGAAGAGAGGTCTGCAGACTTCTCCAATTTTTTTTGTCCCATTTTTAGATAGGGTGTTTTGCCCAATCTCTAATATGATCTTCTCCATAAGCATCTCTTTACTCATCATCCTCTTCTGTTTTTTTGCTATATTTTGAGTTATCCACTACTTCTCTTATGTGAGCTAACAACTCATAAGTTGTATTGGTTTTCAAATCAAGTAACGTTCTCTTGTAATTTACATATAGCTCTGATGGCACCCTTATAGTTACCTTTGTTATTTCTTTTTCATTCATAATATATTCTCCTTTCGTTTGTTATAATACGCATGACCGTATGACCGTATGACCGTATGACTGTATGACCGTATTATAACAAGAAGAAGACTATATGTCAAGTAATACCTAATGAGTTATTTGCTTATTCCACCTTTTCGGGGAGTGGACAAAAATACCAAGATTGCTCCTAATGTCTATCTCGCAGGAGCGACCTATTCTTTGAGAATTAGTAATATATATAAAACCTAAATTTGACGCAATAAATGATGAAAATAAAAAAATGGTGTTGATATAACATATATTCCAAATGAGAATTTTACAGTTCTAAGCGATCAAAAGGGCACACAAGATAATATTAATTATCTTGTGTGCCCTTTTGATATTAGTCTTTAAGAATACCTGTTTTATCTTCGACAACTTGTCCAACATTTTCTATTGCTTTAGGCTGTATACTATCTAGTAAGATATCTTGTCCTTCTTTTCTTATGATCGATTCACTACATTCAACAAAATTATATTCTTCTAACGTTTCTCTTGTTGTTATATCCTTAATAATAATTTTATTAATTTTTAATTTAGTTTGTTTAGATGTATAGGTAAAATCATTTATGTTTTCTTCTATAAATGTAATTGGTACAGTTGTAGTTTCAACGTGGTGATCATATGAGTCGTTAATAAAAAAGAAATGCAATTTATTTTTTCCTACATCATTAGCAAAAAGATAATTACCCTTTATGGTTGTTTTCCTTTCTGCTAAGAGAATATCATATGATACAAATACACTTTTTCTCAACAATTGATATGTGAATGGAAAATATAATATTCTTTTTTTATAGTCCTTATATTTTTTAGTAGTTCCATTTACTGTTTTTAAATCTTCTATTTTTATATGTCCATTTTTAAGATTATTAAAACCAATATCTTTTGTTAATTGTTTAGATGAATTTAAACGAAAATTATTATGTGATTTTTTTCTGTCCAAAAATTTATTTAACGCCAAAAGATGTGGCAAATGCCTATTTTCTATTTGAAAATGAAGTATTGTTTCATCTTCTAATTCTAACTCATAGATTCTATTAGATATGTATTTTTCATAAAACTCTGTTATTGTTTTTAATGAAACTTCGTCTTCTAGCGGCATTTCACTTATTTCCTTTAGTTCTTCTAATGATAACATATGCTCCCCCAAAAACAACGAAAGCCCTAAGATTCATACCTTAGGACTTTCATAGTAAATTATTCTAACATTGCCTTGAATATTATTTAGTCCCCTCAAGGAGTGACGAGTATATTAAATTACTCTGGGGAATGAGTGTTAGCCCTCATTTAAATACCTTTTTCAGTGAAAAGTATTTAACATTATCTTATCCAATAACTAGTGTAAGCAAATAATGTTTTGGTACAATGAAATAATAGTTCCTACATTTCATAATATGTAATCACTAGTTAATGATTACACTTTTATTATAGTCTTTGTTCAAAAATAGTAAACAGGTATATATTGTATCGTTATATGGCAAAAAAAATCATTTTCTTGACATGGAAAAACATTTAATATATCATCTATATTACATATAGATGATATATTAAATGTTTTTCCATGTCTTATTATGTGGCAATTTTTTTGCCAAAAGGAGATAATATTTTGATTTATAAAAAGAAAATTAGTAATAAACAATTAGCTGAAAATCTAAAAATTTCTTATGCTGAGTGGAAAAAAAATTCACTTGAAAATAAAGGATATTTTATTATCTTCAATGGTTTTAAAGAAAATAATAAACTTAAAAATATAAGTGGTAATGTTCTAAAATTATATGTTTATTTAGGAATACACTCTAATAATACTACTGGTGAAGTATGGCACAGTAATAATCGTATTTCTAAATACTTCGATAAATCTGAACGTACTATAAGACTTTGGATGCAAGAATTAGAAGACTTAAATTTAATAAAAAGATTTCAATTAGAGTTTAATAAAGAAAGTCATATATTTTTACAACCTTATTATTTACCTGATCAACTAGTATCTTCTGAAAAATATATATATATTTATAGATTAAAAAATTCTAATTATCGTGAAAAAGTTAATTTATTAGAATTTAGTAATTGTATTATAAGTTCTATAAAAGATTATATAGAAAGCTGTTATGTAAATGTTAATCCTAAATATTTTCAAATTTCTTCGTTTTCACCTATTGAACCTAAATATCTAAGAAGTATTAGTAAACGTATTAAAGAAGCTAATCCTATATTTGAACAATATACAAAAACTTATTCATATACTCGTTCCGATAAATCAATTGGATATAATCATCATTTATTTGAAAGAGTTAAAAATAAAAAAACATAATTTGAATTAATTAAAAATTTTACTACGATTGAAATGTTCACAATAGACATAGTATTATAAGACGTTTATAAGCTATTTAAAGAGCTTTAGAAACGAATTCATGCAAAACCACATATAAGTTTTTAGATTAAGCACAGAGCATTTAAAAGATGCTAAAAAGATATATCCATTTGGATATATCTTTTTTTGTTAGATGGTTCTCTCGATTATTTCTCTAAATCACACTAACAAGAATTTAAAAATAGGTCACATCCTAGTTATAGTTATAAAAACTTATTCTTAATACTAATTAACCGTAGCATTTCTGTAAGTGATTTTGAAATTTTTAATAACAAACTTGAATCATTTTCAGTATTGATGTAATCAAACAGGTCTTTGAGCATTTTTTCAGAAGTAGGCTTAATGCAATCACAAGCTTCAGCAGGAGTTGAGCTATCCCAATAAACTGTATGATAATACTTTAATTTTACGATTTGCATTTCATTAAATAGGACTAGTTGATATTTATTTTCTAATGATTTTTGATTAATTTCATTCAAAATATTAATAAACAGAGAAATACAAACTGCAGTGATTTTAAAATCAGATCCTATTGTTTCAAAATTATTTTGTAACAGTTCGCTTTCAAGCAATTTATAATATGCAGAATAGCTATCACCTTGAGATCTGGCACATTCTTTTACCCTTAAAAAATCTTCATCATTTTTGTGGTAAAGATAGCAAATACGTCTGTATCCGTCTAGTGTCTCGCAGCCCGAACTATAAAAATGGACATTTTGATAAGCGTAAGTATTACTACCATCATTATTTTTGGTTTGTGTACGACCTACACTGACAATGCCTTTATAGTTAGATAAATCATTATGGAAGTTTTTTGGTATAGATTTTGATTTTGGGATATGAATACTTGCATCCCCGACATAAGTACCTAATGATGAAATGTTCGTTTTAGATTGATAAATTGTAACTGTTTTGGAATTTTTCAATTCACCCTTTGAATTGAACCCATCCTGGTTAAACTCGCAATCTTTTAGAGCAATTTTATTTTTCATATTAAACCACCTTTCTGAATTTAGAACATTAAAACACATTAACTGTCCCTACTTCTTACACATACAT
The DNA here is from genome assembly GCA_016649775.1 of Spirochaetaceae bacterium. Classification (GTDB taxonomy): domain Bacteria; phylum Spirochaetota; class Spirochaetia; order Sphaerochaetales; family Sphaerochaetaceae; genus Pleomorphochaeta. Next base: position 6,667 of record JAENWY010000023.1, on the reverse strand, counting down.
ATTGGCAACTTAAACCATTCTTAAACACTTCTTGGTTACATTTTACATCGTTTTTAAATGTATTGTCAACATATTTTAAAAATTTATGGATAACTCATTATTTTAAGTCTTAAATCATTCAAAAAAAACAAATGTCGTGAAAAATAAAACTTCACGACATTTGTTTAACTTTTAAAATTTCAAATAGGTGCAATGTGCTAGCACATTGTTTTTTTTTAGCGTTTAAACAGAGGCATACAATATAATTAACAAAACTAAAAGGCATTTATAAATTACTACAGATGCTTAATGCTATTATGAGTAAATATATAATCTAAATAATAATATAAAATATGTATCAATTGATGCATATTTTTTGACAAATAGCATATAATATAGTACAATAAGAGAAAATTTAATATTGGAGTTGGTGCAATGAACCAGAGCGAATACTATAATCTGAATTATACTAAACAACAAGTTGATGCTATTTTGTTAGAAATTAACGATTGTGTCAACAGAAATAAGTTCACAATTGAGAAAAATATAAACAGACAAGATAATATAAAGTTAATTGAGGATTATAATCTACATGATTCTAAAATAAAGTCAATATTGTTAAGCATTAAAACAACAGATTTTTGTCATTCACTTCAAAACAAAAAAAATGGTTATGAGCATGAAACACTATATGTTTTCTGTCCCCAAAGGACTCTTTTTGATATATTAGGAGAAGAAGAGTTTGTGGATATTTATACAAAATTTAATATTATTAAGTATGGTGAGGGTAAAATAGTATATACAGTCTCATTTCATAAAAGAAACAAGCCAATTAATTATCTTTTTAGATAATTAATTGCATTTGAAATTTGAAAGGGGAATTTAATTATGAATAACAAAAATGTATTTTGTGAAAATTGCAGGAAAGACGTTAATTATGTTGAAAAAGAAGAATATATGAGCGCAGAGCTTAAAGGTGAGACTTATAATTATTATGGAAAAACAGCGACTTGTGATGACTGCCATAATGAAATATATGTTAGTGAGATTAATGACTACAATTTAATAAAACTTTATAATGCTTTTAGAAAACAGCATAATATTATTTCTTTAGAAAAAATATTAGAAATTCCTCAAAAATACAGTATTGGTAAGAGGCCGTTATCATTACTAATGGGATGGGGCGAGCAAACATTTACTCGTTATTGTGATGGAGATATGCCGACAAAGCAGTATTCAGAAATTTTAAAGAATATTTATGAGGATCCTAATTATTATCTCTCCATTTTGGAAGCAAATAAGAATAATTTAAAATCTCAATCTTCTTACGAGAAAAGTAAGAGTGCTACACTAACAATTTTAGGAATTGATCAGATTTCAGAGACATCAAAAATAGATGTTACTACTAATTATCTTTTATGTAAGTGTGAAGATATTACACCCTTAGCTTTGCAAAAATTATTATACTATGTTCAGGGCTTTTACTATGCTTTTACGAATTGTTTTATTTTTGAAGAAAACTGTGAAGCTTGGGTGCATGGACCTGTCTATAGAAATGTGTATTTTAAGTATAAGGGGTATTCTTTTGACCCCATAAAATGTGACGATTTAGAAACTGATATAACTATACCTAGTTTAGAAAAAACTATAATTGACAGTGTAATAAAGAATTTGAGCGGTTATAGTGGTAAAACCTTAGAAGCATTTACTCATTTAGAAACACCTTGGCTAGTAACGAGAGGTGATTTGCCAATATTGGTAAATACAGATAGAGAGATCAATAGGCAATTAATTAGCAATTATTTTACAAACGTTAAACAAAAATATAATATGCTAAACCCTTCTGATATTAGTGAATATAGTAAAGTGATGTTCGAGCGAATATCATTATGATTAGATTAATATAAAATAATAAATAAAGCCACTATGCAATACTAGATATTCGCACAGTGGTTTTATTTCTGTTTAAAAGTATCGTAAACTCACTTATAACTACATTTATTCATACATTTCCTTGTATTATTAACACTCTATTGCTCATAATTGTTTTGAAATTATAGTAATGACAAACTAAATATCTCTATCCAACTCATTTGCTATTGTTATAATTCATTATGATAATAATATAAATTATCTTCTACGTTAAATACTTACTAAGATTATAAATATTAAATTTATAAAGTAATTTTTAAAATTAAATATTTCCAATAGACATTAAATTTTGATATAATGTAATAAGAATACATTATATCAAATTAATTAAAAGACTAGTAACAAAATTAATAAATAAGAGGTGTGTTAATGGAAAGCTACAAAATTTTTATGGTTATGCCTTTTGATATAGAATTAAACGAACTATATCAACATATTAAAAGTTTAATTGAACAAGAAGACGTTTGTTTTAAGGTTTTTAGAGCAGATGATTTAATAAACAATCAAAGTATACTTAAGGATGTTGTTGTATCTATTTATGAAAGTGATTTAATAATAGCAGATTTAACTGGTCTAAATGCAAATGTATTTTACGAATTAGGACTTGCCCATGCATTTAGAAAAAATGTAGTGCTATTAACTCAAGATATTTCGGAATTACCTTTTGACTTACGCTCATATAGAGTTATAGAATATAATACTAATTTTTCTAAGATTGAAAAATTGGGTGAAAGTTTAAAAAAGATTTTAAATGAGATTAAATCTAATATCGCTTTATTTGGAAATCCTGTTACTGATTATGTAGACAATATTCATGAAAAATCTGCCACTAAAAATATTTTTATTCAGACTGAGGACAAGCCTGATACTATTCCAGTTGATATAGTTGAGGATATGGGTATGTTAGATTATATTGCTGATATTGAAGACTCCATGTTAAAAATTAATGATGTTGTTAACGAATTTGTAATTAAAACAACTGAAATGGCTGAGGATATTACCCTCAAAAGCGCCGGGATTGAGAGTGCTTGGAAAAACCCAAGTACGGGGACTGCTTCACATGTAAGAAAGCTTATGAGAAAAGTTGCTCAACCTATGACCAATTATGGTGATTTCCTATGTAAAACTAATAAAAATTATGATTCGTTATGGATTATATTTGAAGATAGTATCTCAAACCTAGTTATAAGTCCGTTATTCAAAAATAACTCAGAAAACATAAATGAATTTTCGACCTTCTTAACTGTTTTAGAAGAACTAAAAGCTAGTATTATACCGGCTATAATTGGACTAAATTCAATGGTATCAGTAGTGATTTCACTTAAAGGAATGGAATCTTCAATAACTAGAGCAGCTTCTTTGATTGAATTAGAATCAAAAGCTTTTGTTGGATTACTTAATAAAAGTGTTTCAACATTAGATAGAATTGTCTTAATAGGAAAAACTCAAAGCCCTTTGTTAATATAGGTTTAATAGCTTTTACTCCGTTCAATATAAAAAATGTTATCTTGAATGAAATTTGTTTAAAACAATCTTATGTATGAGTTAAAAAGTAGGTGCTATCTAGCGCCTACTTTTTTTATTGCTATGATAGTAATAGCCTCGAAGTGAAAGTAACACAATTGACATTGTGTTACTTTCAAAATATAAAAAACATTTAAATAAGGAAACATTATCTGTCTTTTTCAGAGTGTCATTTAACTATAGTTTTTAGAAAGGCTTATTTTTCAAGTCTAGTTATTTTAAGCTATGATCTATATAAACAATAAGTCAACAATAATACGATATATTATTAATTTTTAAAATGCATAATTAACATTGATATTATTTGTTTTTAATTATAATATACCATATATAGTATAAAATTTTTTATACTTACTACATATTGTTTATGATAATCTATATTAGCAGAAGGCAGGTATAAAAATAGTTACATCTATGAGTTCAACAAGTAAAATAATTATATTTTTGTAATTACAGTTACCTTAACGTACGAAATATCATTTTGGCTGACGATACCCCGTGGTTTAATATTTTAACTTTGTGATAATAATATAAGTATAAAAGTGTAATCATATTTGTAGATAGATTCTGTGTTTATATCGCAGGATATTATGTTTTAAAAATAAGAGGGTGATTAATATAATGAAAACAAAAACTATTTAAAAGTCTAAAAATATTTGTTAATAAAAAATTTACAAATGCAGCTTTTTATACCTTTTATATATTATTACGTACTACATGATATATAATTATGGTATACAGTTCACCTTTTTATCAAAAAGTCAATAAAATGACAAATCTACTAGGCTTGCACAATTTCAAAAATCAAAGTAAAATAAACTTGTACTAACAAAAAAGAAAAAAAGCAGCTTTGCGAGAGCTCCTTTTTTCTTAATCACCAAATAGAGGAGGTGATTATATGAAACAAATTATTGGGTCAAATGTTTTTAATTTATGTGCTCTCATTTTGGGTGTAATAGCCACTGTAATGGCAATAACAATTTATGTATCTACACACATTAAATAATGAGATATACATTAGATGTACTTAAGTGTTCAAGACTTTAGTACATTTTTTGTTTTTTAATAATACTTAATTATTATTTAATTATTAAATTGAAAATATACATTAATATATATTGAGTGTATATTTTTATTATAAATACTTATAGATACTTATAGATACATATAGATACATATAGATACTTATAGATACTTATATCTATATAATACAACAATAATATAAATTTTTATAGAGTAATATTATATTATTATTATTTTCATGTACTCAAACTAGTTGTTGCGTCATTTGAATAAAGTAATATATATTTTAATTTCAACTTGTCATTGATAGCTTTGTCATAAATATTAATATTTAAACAAACAAATCTATATTATCTATGTTAGATGCTATTAATAAATACTTCTCATTATCATAATTTCGTGCATGGATTATAAATCCTTCTTTTATTTTTGATGGCCTGACAATATAATATACTCTTACCCTTTTATTGTTACTGTTTTTATATCAATGAATGTCCTATTTATAATTTCTTGATCTTCTTAATTACTTATCCTCTTCATGCCTTTATAATAAAATTAAAACTCCTTTTTTTTCATATTTGATAGACCAAATTTTATACAAATCTGGTCTATCAATTTAACATTATTAGATGCATCAAGTGATTATATTGAAACTGTAACTAAGGTAAAAACCATAATTAAGTACCTGAAACAATCCGCTATTTAATATACGCTTATAACTTCCATACAACCAACCTAAGACACTTTAATGATTTTAATTTACATTATATACATGATGATTTTATTTGTGCTTAAATTGTGCGTTATGGTTTATATGTTTTCTTAGTTTAATTGTTTAACTGTTTTTGTGGAGCTGGTGGTCTTTATATTTCTATATTAAATTATATTTAATTTTATTGTGGGGTAGCAGATGAACATGGTTTATAATTACGCAGCTGATCAAAATACCCACTTTGAAGGTTACTTAATACTAATATTTGATATTGTTATGTAATGTATTACGTTTAAGTACACACGGATGCTGGTACTTACCCATATTAACATGCTAATATAATTTTTTTGGGGGATACAAAATACACCCTAATTAAATTTAACTAACTGCTTAACAATGTTGATATTAAAAGTATAAATCAACAACCGCTTTAAGTTGTATACATACTAATACTAACTTTATTAGCTTATAACTTACATTGTTTTTTTATTTTCTTAACAAAAACACTTAATATTTTTGTGTTACTTATTACTCTTGTGAAACTCATTTTTTCGTTTTTGCACCTCGTCTAAAGTACTGGTATATCTACGTTCTATAGCATTTTTATATTGTTTTGCATCACAATTCTATTGAAAAATATGAATGTGCACCACTACTTAAACCGTTGATGTTACTGGCTTTGCCGGTAATCTGTAGAGTGAAACGCACCGCCCTTATCCTGCCTTTTCTTATCTTACTCACTTATACTGCCTCCTAATTTACATTTTCCGTTTTATTTTTTTCGGTTTTTTTATTGTCTAAATGTCGAACAATAACATACTGTTTTTTCTTGATTTGTGGGAACATATGTGGTAAAATATAGTTATGTAAAGTGATTAAAAGGGGTATGTTATTATTAATGATCCACTAAAAAAAGAGAAAAGATCTGCCTGGAATTTTGGTTTAAATGTTAATCAACTAGATGGTGAATGGATACCAAGTGCTGAATATAAAGAACTTATAGAAAAAGAGATTAGCGGTAAAATTACCGTAGAACAAATGATAGAAATATTAAATGAAAAATACGTTGTAACCGATGATGGGGTGACAAAATGAAAACTGCTGAGCTGAAAGTTAGATTAACAGAGTTAGAAAAAGGGCTTCTAAAAGAAAAGGCAACAGCTCTTAATATGACTCTTAGTGATTATGTTAAATGGTGCTGCTTAATCAATCCGCCAAAGAGTTCAGGTATGAATTAGTTATACTTATTTTTTAAAATTATTATATATAATTCTATTATTGACTATCTATAAAATATGTATTACTATGTAAACATAGTAATTACAACGTGTTTACATGTATTTATGTGTATTACAGGAACAAAATCTCCCTACGGTCGAGTATTAAAGTGATGCTCCATTAAATAGTGTAGCATCACCTCTTAATTATCATATCTGAACCACATTCAATACATAAAGCAATAGGACTACCACTCTTCTTGTCAAATTCTTCTGGCGT
>JAENWY010000262.1 GCA_016649775.1 Spirochaetaceae bacterium | reverse complement strand
CTCTCAAATTTCTTTTTAATAGTTTTTTCTTTATAGTCGTTATAAAATTCATCTTTAATGGTAGAAAAAACATAAGTATATGTGTTAAGATTATTCATGCGGTAAGCCTCTTTTTATTTTTGTTTTGTGATTAAAATAATATATGAGTCTTACCTCTTTGTATATAAAAAGATCTATTTTAACAAGCAATCGTTACTGTTATATAATTAACTATTCCCCCCTGTAAATTTTAGAACCATTCAAACCATATAAAAATATGAGAGAATATCATAAAAACCACATTTATTATTAATTTATTAAATATAAAATAACAATTTTGAGTTATCTTTCATCTGTACAGGTAGTCATAGAAAACAATTAAATGTAAGTTAGCACTATGTGCAATTGAATTATAACAATTATCTAAACTAAAAAGAATCTACTTCTAAGTGTGATATAGTAATAAATTGATTACTATCAATGACTTTTTAATAATAAAATTTAAGATTTTATTTATATGCACATACTTTTATGCATTCTAGAATTTCTACAATTATTTAGGAGAAAATATATTATAACATGGCACGCACATTATATTTAACAGAATCAGAAAAACAAATTGGCCTTAAACATATGCTCAAAGATGAAATGTTTAATGGAATTTCATATAATTTATTAGGAGGTACTTTTGTATACCTCATTGCTGTATATTTTAATGCAGGTAGTTTTGCATTAGGTTATATATCCTCTGTTTTATATATCGCTGGGGCAATTTTACCTCTTGTTCCTAAAATGTTTAATAATAAAAATATAATTAAAGTTCAATCTCATGCTTGGCTTATTAGAGGTCTCGTATCTTTTTTATATATTGGTTTAATTTTTCTTGATAGAAAGTATGCCATTACTTTTTTACTGATTATATATACATTATTTTCAATATTTCGCGTTATTGGAATTGCTTTAAATGATTTTACAGTAAAAAGTTTAAGCACATCTAGCAACTTAGGCAGAATCGTTGGCAACATTAATATGGCATATCAATCCTCTGCAATAATAGTTTGTTGTCTAGCTGCTGTTTATTTAGATATAGTAAAGTTGCCTGGTATTATGGCAATAGTAATACTTCAAGTTATTGGAGCCATTTTAAATACTTTTTCTGCAAATGAAATAGCAAAAATACCAGGCCGAAGAACTATAAATTATAGAAAAGGACAAGGCTTATTTATTATTTTTAAACAATCAATGGAAAATGAAATTAGACGAAGAAGATTGATTTTAAGATGGATAAGTAGCGCTTTAGTAGTTGGTTTTGGAATGGTTGTGCCATTTTTAAAAATATATGTTGGCTTAAATAATAGCAGTATTTTATTTTATACCGCAGCATGTGGTGTTTCATCTTTATTAGCTGGACTTGTTAATAAACAATTATCTGATAGATTGGGTTCGAAGCCAATATGTTTGATAAGTAGTATTATATTTTTAATGTTCCTAATTGCATGGGCTATATCACCTCTTTCTTTAAACGTCACCTATTTCTTTTTATTAGGAGTTTTCTCAAATTTCTTTTTACTTATTTCATATTTTTCAGTATTTAGATTAATTTCTGCAGTAATTCCAGATAAAGATGCAATTTCTTTTAATTCAATGAATAACTTTGCAATAGCAATTTTAGCTTTTCTAACAGGTATTATTAATGGTTTTTTAGCAAATATTGAAATTCTACAATTTATTCCAGCTACTAAATTTTTTAACAATTACTCATTTATGTTTATATTTTTGGTAATACTTAATTTGGTATTTATTTTATATTCTGCTAGATTAAAAGAAGTTGGAGCTTATTCAAGTTCACAAACAGCCAAAATTCTATTGAGTAGGCATGGAATTCAGGCAATTTCTAAAATTGAAAGATTAGATTATACCTTTGATCCTTATAAAAGAAGATTGTTATTATTTTCTCTAGGAACAAATACTAATACACTAGCAACATCTCAATTGAAAACAATCCTAGCTACTCCTTTTTCAATTGATAAAAAAGAAATCGTAAGATCTTTAGCTATCCGTCCAAGAAAAGCTTTATTGCCATCTTTAATTAAATTAGCAGAAAATAATGATGAAAGTACTCAAATAGAGGCAATTGTAGCTTTAGGATCATATAATAATAATGAAATGGCTATAAAAGCATTAACAAATCTATTGCATTCTTGTTGGGGAAGTGTTCGTTCAGTTGCTTCGAAAAGCCTATCAATAATATCAAATGACAATTCATTATTACCTATTATTACTGAGTTATCTTTAAAATCTGCACATATTGATGAAGAAATTGATTATTTAATTGCAAAAAAAAATCTAGATAATGAAGGACTATTTTTTGAAAATTTCTTTGTATCAGTTTCTCAAAGAAGAGGCTCAACCTATAGGCAAACTAGGTATGCTGTTTTAGCTTCATTTTTACATATTGGATCCCCTGTTTTATCAAATATGTATGGAAGAATTAATTTAGGAGACTATAGTTCAATTATTACAGACTTTTTAACAGATGCTCAAGATGTTGATATAATTTTTAGTAATTACGATGAAATATTGAAAGCTTTTTTAGAATATGATTATACCAGTTTAAAGGAATTTAGTTTAGAATTATTAAATAGTTGTAAAGATTTTAAAGATACAAGGATGTCACATATTAGAAATGGATTATTAAAAGTAAACGATTTTGATTTAAGTGATTTTGACTTGCAAGACATGGTAGCTTTATTCTATTTTTCTTATTCTTTAGCAAATAATTCAAAATAAGTAACATTAAACATATTAGATAAATCAACTGTAGCAGAAAAACCATAAATATAAAGAAATGAAACTTTAGATATAACATTATGTTCCCATTAGAAAAAAGATAAAAGCAATTCAAGATTATTCAATGAATATTTCTACATTACAAGAATTAGCTGAAGAAGTGGGAGTTGGCTCACAAACAATATTAAACTGGGTTGATAATAGTAAGAAAATCTTTGCACTGTGTTAT
>JAENWY010000064.1 GCA_016649775.1 Spirochaetaceae bacterium | reverse complement strand
GGAATGGTAACTGATAAAAACCCTACAGTTAATTCTCAAACAAGATCTCTTGGAATAACAATTGAATTTGAAGATGTTAATAATGAAATACTTCCTGGTATGTATTCTAGTAATAGAATCATAACAAAAATAATTAATGATACACTTATTATACCTTCAACATCAATTTTTGCTAAAGAAAATCAATTCTATGTTTATGTAATAACTAACAATAGAATCAAAAAAACACCAATCAAAAAAGGTCTAGAAACTTATGATAATGTTCAAGTTCTGTCAGGTCTAAAAGAAGGGGATATAATTGTTAACACTAAATCTTCTCTTCTTGAAGAAGGATCAACTGTTAGCATCAAAAACAAAGGAGCCTTTTAATGAGTATAAGTGATTTCTCAATTAGAAAACCTAAGACTGTATTAATATTTACTATTATTCTAGTTGCTTTAGGTCTCTATACATTAAATGACATAGCAATTAATTTACTCCCAGATTTTTCTCTTCCTTACATTATGGTTATTACTCAAGAACCTAATGCAAGTCCTGAAGAAATTGAGCAAAGAGTAACTAAGACTATGGAGGGTACCTTTGCAGGTATCACAGGATTGACTAAAATAACCTCTTCTTCAAATGCAGGTTCATCCGTTATTACTCTTCAATTTTCGCAATCCACAGACTTAAATCAAGCCACGAATATGATTCGTGACAAATTATCTCTTGTTGAAGAATACCTACCATCTGATGCTGCTAAACCGATGATTATGCAATTAGATGTATCGTTAATGCCAGTTATTGGTGTATCTCTGACAGGTAATAAAACCCCTGATGAACTGTTAAATATAGCAAATGATCTTATTAAACCAGCTCTTGAACAATTAGAGGGTGTAGCTAGTGCTTCAATTAGTGGAGGACGAGAAAAAGTAATAAAAATAGAATTACCAATAGGTACCTTAGATACATTTGGTTTATCACTTACTCAAATGTCTGGCATAATTGCTTCACAAAACTGGAAATCTGATGCTGGTATAATAAAAGACAAGGGAATAAACTATTCCATTAGTAGTGAAGGTAACTTCAACTCAATTCAAGATATAAAAGATACAATAATAACAACTAAATCTGATTCCAAAACAGGAACTGTATCTGTTATTACCCTAGGTGATATTGCAAATGTTTATGAAGACTATAAAGATCCAACGTCCTATTCATATATTAATGGCGTACCAGGTATTACTTTAACACTACAAAAGCAATCAGGAACAAACTCTCTTCAAGTTGTTAATAAAGTTCATGCTAAAATGGAAGAGTTAAACAAAACTTTACCTACCGGTGTTAAATTAGATGAAGCATTTAATACAACTGATTCTATTAGTACATCTATATCCAATGTTACAACATCGGCTATTCTTGGTGCTATTTTAGCTGTCCTTGTTATTTTATTGTTCTTACGTAGTATTTCATCAACATTAATTATCTCACTAACCATCCCTATTTCACTTATTGTTACTTTACTTGTAATGCGTTTTACTGGCAAAACAATTAATATGATGAGTTTAGCAGGCTTAACACTTGGTGTAGGTATGTTAGTTGATAACTCGATTGTTATCTTGGAGAATATTTTCTCCTATAGAGAGAAAGGTGCAAAACCTCATATAGCAGCTTCCTTAGGTGCCAATGAAATGAAAAGCGCTATTACAAGTTCAACCTTAACAACTATTTGTGTATTCCTTCCTTTATTATTATTTAGAAATAGCTTAAATGGTGTAATTACAATTTTTGAGGATTTAGCATTTACTGTTATCATTTCTCTTTTATCATCATTACTTGTTGCACTTATATTAGTACCAACTCTATCATCTTCCTTCTTTACAGGACACATTAAGAGAGTTGGTGAAAAACGTACTGGCTTAAATGGTTTAATAGAAAGAATGTTCTTAGGATTAGAATCAGGTTATAGCAAATTTATCAGATGGTGTTTACATCATAAGTTCTTATTTGTTGCTATTATACTAATACTATTAGCACTTTCAGTTGTACAAATTCAAAAACTTGGATTTATATTTATGCCAAAAACTGATCAAACTAGTGTAACTGCTACTCTTCAATTCCCTTATGGTACAGAATTAACAACTATTGATGAGACAACCAAGAAAGTCGAAGGTGAAATTGAAAAGAACTTACAAGGTTATAAAACAATTTCAGCATCTGTTGATGGAGGTTCTATAAGATCAATATTCTTTGGCGGTTCAGGTTCAAAATCTACAATTACAATTACCTTGAAAGATGCTAAAACAAGAGCTACAGGTGATATGACTGCTACCCAAACAGTTGCTATAGTAGATACAATTAGTAAGGAATATACAGGTGTTGATATTTCCACAGATGGAGCAACAATTAACCCTATGTCAAGCATTGGTGGCAATGGTTCAGATATTGATATAACATTAAAGAGTAATGATTTTAATAGATTAACAGCTGTATCTAATGAGATAGTTAATTTACTAGAAACACAGGGTTCTGATTATGTTAATAACGTAGATAACTCAATCAAAGAAGGTAACCCACAATTATCACTAATATTCGATAAAGCGGATATGAATAAAAACTATATGAACTCATTAAGTGTTGCTAAAGAATTAAAAGCAGACTTAACAGGTGTAACAGTTGGAAGCTATACAAGTAGTGGTGATGACATTGATATGGTATTATCATTAAGTGATGCTGACCAATATCATAAATTTAACATAGATCAAATTTATGTTACAAACGCACTTGGAACAAAAGTTCCTCTTTCAGCTTTTGCACATTTTGAAGAAACAACTTCATCTCTAACAATTAGTCGTGAAGCCCAAGGTCGTGTAGCACATATTACAGCTTCTAATGTTGGTAACCTTTCAATTAACAACTTAAATGATAAGGTTGAACAGTTATTAGTTTCAAATATACCAACTGATGAAAATCTTTCTTATTCTGTCGGTGGTGCATGGGATCAAATGAAAGAAGGAATTGATGTATTTATAAAGATTATCCTAATGGCTTCAATCTTAGTATTTGCAGTAATGGCTTCTCAATTTGAATCCTTTAAAGATCCATTTATTGTTATCTTTACACTGCCTATGGCCCTTATTGGTATTGTTGGAATATTAACGTTAATGAATACAGTTATTTCCATCATGTCCTTAGTTGGTGCACTGGTTCTAGTCGGTATTATTGTTAACAATGGTATTGTTTTAGTAGATTATACAAACCTACTAAGGAAGAGAGGATATACACTTGAAAATGCATGTGCTGAAGCAGCACGTACTCGTTTAAGACCTATCTTAATGACAACATTAACAACTGTATTAGCACTTGTTCCATTAACATTCTTCCCTACAGAAGGATCACAGTTAATTCAACCTATTGGTCAAGTTATTTTTGGTGGTTTATCATTTGGTACATTAATGACTCTTACAATGATGCCTATCATCTATTATATTTTCAACTCAAGAGATGAAAAGAAAAAGATTAAAAAGACAAAAGAGAATAAGAGTAAATATATGTTATTAAGTAATGAAAATAGTGAAGAAAACAAAGGAGATGATAAATAATGAAAAGAATTGAAATCATGATATCAAGAGCACTTGATGAAGAGTTCCTTGATTTAATTGAAGCTAATGATCTAACTCATTTCACAGCTATCAATCCAGTAATTGGAAAAGGATTTTCAAATCCTAAATTAGGAACTCCTGTTTGGCCACAAACCAATATACTATATATTTTTTATGTAGGAGAAAAGGATGTTGAAAAGCTTACTAAAATTATTAGTAGACTTAGAACAGAATTTCCTTCTGAAGGTCTTGGCGCATTTAGCACAGAGGCTGGATGTATCGACGGCTGCAGTGAGATAATGAAATAATAAAATAAATTAATAATAGCCCTTAGTGATTTAATAAATTGCTAAGGGATTTCTTTTTCTCTTAGCTTAAATAAGATATTCTCTAGGATAATTAAGTTTTTATTGTGTCCAACTTATAGGGACCAGTTTACACATTAAAGTTAATTATTCAGAAATTATAATCAAAATTGTCTTTTATAATAATAAATAATTTAATAATTAGTCTTATATACATATATACGTGTAATTTTTAAGGTGTTATAATTTATTATAAATATTTTAATATGCAAGGAATTAAAAATTGAAAGTTACAATCGCAACAGATTCATTTAAAGGAAGTGCTAGCTCTATAGAAGTAGCTAGGGCTATAGAAAGAGGCATACATCGTGTAAATCCAAGTGTTATTTGTGATAAATATCCTGTAGCAGATGGTGGTGAAGGTTTAATTAATACACTAGAACAAACAGGTGATGAAATAGTCACAATACCAGTTCATGGACCACTATTTGAGAAAGTTGATGCATTTTATTTAAAACGTGGTAGAATGGCTGTTATAGAAATGGCAACAGCTAGTGGCCTTCCTATGGTTCCAGAAGATAAAAGGAATCCATTAAATACAACTACGCTTGGTACTGGTGAGTTATTATTACATGCACTAGAAAATGGATGTACTGACTTAATTATTGGTATTGGTGGTAGTGCAACAAATGATGGTGGTATTGGTTTACTAACCGCTCTTGGTGCAAAATTTTATGATAAGAATAGAAAAGAATTAATTCCTGATGGAAAAGCTTTACAAGAATTAGATAGTGTTGATTACTCAAAACTAACTCCGCTATTAGCTAAATCAAATATTAGAGTTGCTTGTGATGTTGATAATCCTCTTTGTGGTGAAAATGGTTGTAGTGCAATTTATGGACCACAGAAAGGCGCTACTCCTCAAATTATTGAGGTTATGGATAAAAGCCTTAGACATTTTGCTAAAATTTCAAATAAAGAAGATGTAGCAGAAATGGCTGGTGCTGGTGCTGCTGGTGGACTAGGTTTTGCTCTTTGCAGTTTCTGTGGAGCAAAATTAGAAAGCGGTATTACTTTAGTATTAGACTTAATTGGTATAGGCGAATCATTAAAAGATTCCTCTCTTGTAATTACAGGTGAAGGTAAAATTGATGGACAAAGTGTTAGAGGAAAAGTACCTGTTGGTGTTGCTTCTCTAGCCTCTAAATATAATTTAGAAGTTATTGCGTTTGCTGGGGATATTGGTTCAGAAACAGAAGTTTTGTACGATCATGGGATTTCTGCAATTGTAAGTACTACCAATGCTGCAATGCCCTTAGCACAAGCTATGGCAAGATCCCTAGAGCTAACAGAAGATGCGGCTTTCAGAACCTGGCATCTAATTGAAATGGCTCAAAAAATTAAATAGGCTCTAAGGAGGACTTTTGTCCTCCTTAAAAACATATTATTATATTTTATTAAATGAGGAGTGATTTATGTCAGGTATTACCTTAATTATCACATTCGTAATTGCAATCGTAATTATGATTCTTGCAATTTCAAAATGGAAAGTTCATCCTTTCCTTGCAATCATGGGAATATCATTAATACTAGCTATTGTAGCTGGTATTCCATTAAATGATATTCCAGGACTAATTGGAACTGGTTTCTCAGGAACCTTTAAATCAATCGGTATCGTTATTATTCTTGGTGCTTTAATTGGAACAATCCTTGAAAAAACCGGTGCTGCTTTAAAACTTGCAGAAATGGTTGCTAGATTAGTTGGACCAAAACACCCAGACTTAGCTATGGAAATCATGGGTTGGGTAGTTTCAATTCCTGTATTCTGTGATTCAGGTTTTGTTATTTTAGATCCAATAAGAAAGGCTTTAAAACAAAAAACACATTATTCCTCAGTTGCTATGACAGTTTGTCTATCTGCCGGTTTATATACATCTCATGTATTTATTCCACCTACACCAGGTCCAATAGCAGCCGCTGGTACACTGGGAATAGGCACCAACATCATTGGTATCATTGGTATGGGTGCTCTTGTTTCAATTCCTGTTCTTATTGCAGCTTGGATTTTTGCAAACAATGTTGGTAAAAGAGTAAAAAGTAGCGAAGATTTAGAAGAAGTACAAGGTCAAACTTATGAAGAATTACTTAATTCTTTTACATCCCTTCCTTCTGGATTTAGTTCATTAGCTCCTATTTTAATTCCTATTGTTTGTATGGCAGCTGGTTCATTTGCTAGTTTATTTGGTGCATCCGGTGCAATTGGTACACTACTAAATTTCATTGGTACTCCTATTATTGCTTTAACAATTGGTCTTTTCTTTGCTATTGGTCTTTTAGTTAGTTCCGGTAAAATGGCTGACTTCAATTCAATGACTAATGATACATTAAAGATTGTTGGACCTATCCTATTTATTACTGCCGCTGGTGGTGTATTAGGTAAAACTATTGCAGGAGCTGGATTTGTAGAATATATGAAGGCAAATGCTGATGTATTAGCTACAGTTGGTATATTCTTCCCATTCCTTGTTGCAGCAATTTTAAAATCTGCTCAAGGTTCATCTACAGTTGCAATCACAACTACAGCTGGTATAATGGGATCAATTGCTGAATCAGGTTCTATGATGAATCTTCTAGGTTTAAATTCTCAAATGGCTGGTGTATTAACAGTTCTTGCTATCGGAGCTGGTGCTATGACAGTATCACATGCAAACGATTCATACTTCTGGGTTGTAACTAAGTTTGGTGGATTATCAGCTGAAGATGGTTATAAAACACAAACAACAGTTACTCTTATTATGGGTGTTGTTGCAATTATAAGTATCTGGCTTCTATCACTATTTTTAATCTAATTTTATAATTAATTTTAGATACAAAAAGGATTTTGCTTCTAGCAGAATCCTTTTTTATTTTCTTACCTTTTTTTTATATTCTTGACTTTAATCCTTACTGAGATTAAACTTTATATAGAAGGAGTCTATTATGATTAGTGTAGCTTATATTTGGATTATAATTGCTATTGTATGTTTTTTCATTGAATTGATAACTCCGACATTTGCCTTTATGTCAATTTCATTTGGTGCAATTTTTGGTTGGTTAACTTCTCTAATAACTAATAGTCTATTAATACAATTAATAGTATTCTTCATTGCATTTCTAATATTTTTCATCAAATTAAAACCTCTTATTTATAAAAAAGATCATACAAAGTTTAATACAGATTTATTAATTGGCAATATTGTCATCGCAAATAGTACCATTTCAGAGTCTGAAGGTACTGTAAAAATGAATGGCTCAATTTGGCAAGCAAGATGCAATGAAAATACAACTATCGATAAAGATGAAAGAATCATTATCGTACAAATAGATGGTAACAAGCTGATTGTTACAAAGGAAAATAGATGAACATAATACTAATTGTTATTGCAGTTTTAATTGTTATAGTTCTTTTCTCAGGTATACGAATCGTTCCAGAAGCTAAGGCCATGATTATAGAAAGACTTGGTAAATATCATAAAACACTTCCAAGTGGTTTTAATATTATAATTCCTTTTTTAGATAGTGCTAGATCAGTTCCTGAATTAAGACCAATTACTGATAAAATAGGTGAATCAAAAGTAATTGTAGCTAATACTCATTATATTGATTTAAGAGAACAGGTATTAGATTATCCGAAACAAAATGTTATCACAAAAGATAATGTTACAGTTGCAATTGATGCTGTTATCTATTTCCAAGTAATGGATCCAAAGAGTTCCATTTATGAGATTGTTAATTATCCAATTGCCATTGAAAAACTAACTCAAACAACACTAAGAAATGTTATTGGTGAATTAGAACTAGATGAAACGTTAACTAGCCGTGATACCATTAATAGTAAATTACAGGCAATTCTTGATGAGGCTACTGATAAATGGGGCATAAAAGTAAATAGAGTTGAACTTCAAGATATTATTCCACCTGAAGATATTAGAAAACAGATGGAAAAACAGATGGGAGCTGAAAGAGAAAAAAGAGCTGCAATCTTAAAAGCTGAAGGTGAAAAACAATCTGAAATTTTAAAAGCAGAAGGTTTTAAACAAGCCTTAATCAATAGAGCAGAAGGTGATAAACAAGCATCTATATTAAGAGCTCAAGGTGAAGCAAAAGCTATTGAAGCTGTTAAACTTGCTTTAGATAATAAAGAGGAATACACTCAATACCTTATTGCTATGAGATATATTGAGACATTTAAGGATATGGCTAGCGGTAAAGATAATAAGATGATTTATATGCCATATGAAACTAGTGGTGTATTAAGTAGTCTTGGTGGTATTAAAGATATGTTTGTAGATAAAAATACACCAATAATTAAGTAAATTCATAATATAATATCCACGATATTTATATACTATAGAAGGGTCAAAAGGCTCTTCTATATTTTTTTTAATTAAAAATGAGCAATATTTCAAATATATCTACTTTTCATACTTTACTGTTATTCTTTTATGCTCTATTTTAGTTAATAATCATGAAAAAAAGTACAAAGTTAATGACTAGCGGGTCAATAAGTAAAATTATTATTGCTTTTGCAATTCCAATTTTTTTAGGCAATCTTTTCCAACAATTATATAACACTGTGGATTCACTTGTTGTAGGAAATTTTGTTAACAAAGAAGCCCTTGCCGCTATAACTTCATGTGGCCCCTTAATCTTTCTTTTAGTCGGGTTATTTGCAGGAATTTTTGTTGGTGCAGGTGTCGTAATATCAAAATATTTTGGCAAAAATGAACCAGAAAATGTTAAACTAGCAATTCACACCGCAGTAGCCTTTGCATTAGTAAGTAGTGTTATATTAACTATTGCAGGTTATTTTGCTACGCCCTTTATACTACATTTAATGGGTACTCCAGATGATGTATATGAAGGGGCTAAAACCTATATTCAAATATATTTTTTAGGAATCAGTGGTCTTATTATGTATAATAGTGCTGCAGGTATTCTTCAAGCTATGGGTGATAGTAAGCATCCTCTTTATTTCCTGATTGTTGCATCTTTAATAAATATAATATTAGATATCGTTTTTGTTGTATATTTGGGATTTGGTATTGCAGGAACTGCATATGCCACTATTATTGGACAGGCCGTAAGTGCAATATTATCCTATAAAATATTATTTAAATCACATGATCTATTTAGAGTAAATATTAAAGAAATTAGATTTAATAAAAATATGTTAAAGCAAATTCTTTCTATTGGTATTCCATCAGGATTACAAAATTCTGTAATATCAATTGCAAATATATTTGTTCAAGCAAGTGTTAACTCCTTCGGCTCTATTGCAATGGCAGGTAATGGTGCATATATAAGAATACAAGGCTTTGTATTTATTCCAATTACTAGTTTTGCTCTTTCAATTACAACTTTTACAAGCCAAAATTTAGGGGCTGGTGAATATGATAGAGTTAAGAAAGCTTCTAGATTTAGTTTTATTACTGCAATGGTTCTTTCTGAATCAATTGGTGCAATACTTTATGTATTTATGCCTACTCTTTTAACATTCTTTAGTAAAAACCCTGAAGTATTAGCAGTTGGTCTTAGTAAAGCCTATTTAACTCTTCCATTCTTTGTATTTTTGGCTTTATCCCATGTTATGGCAGGATTATATAGAGGCGCAGGGAAATCAATTGTACCAATGGTCGTAATGTTCTCTATTTGGTGTATATTTAGAGTAATATTTATTGTGGTAGCACTTAGTATTCATAGAGATATTAGAATCTTATTTGCTGCTTACCCTATTACCTGGTCAATAAGTTCTATCATCTTTATTATCTATTACTTTAAAGTAGATTGGATGGGTATCAAAAAGTTAAAGATTACAGAAGAACAAAAAGCTTACTAAAACTGTCAGAATTTTAAAATTTT
>JAENWY010000227.1 GCA_016649775.1 Spirochaetaceae bacterium | reverse complement strand
AATACCTAAAATTAAGATGAATTAGGCTTAAGCTGTGATTATTAATTATAAATCAATGCTCACAACTTAAGCTCATTATGCGTGTTTCTGATGATAGACATCCTACCTTAAAGCAATGAATAATTGGTTATTACATAAAAGACTTACCAGTTATTCCTTAAGTTGTGATTATTGATTATAAATACAAAAAGCTAGCAAATAATAAGCATATATAATAGTATTTTAGTTTAGCAAGAGAACCCTTCCTCTATAGATAATACTCTTTAATTATTATGTATTGATCAGTTTTATAAAATATTCATTCAAAAAATACTATGATCAATAGCTTAAAAAATAAATTACCATTTATATTAGAAACGAAAAGTAACAAAAAAACTCAGAAGCAAATGTTAAAGCACTTCTGAGCAAATGAATTTTGTTAAAATTAAAACTTAGTTTTTTTAGTCATATGTATAAGCAACTTTTACAGTTGATACAAAGCTACCTGCTGGAACATTTTCATTACCTTTAATATCAAAAGTAAAAGCAGCTAAGTTAGCTGGTAATAGATGTGCTCCTGCCCCTATTAATACAACAGTGTTACCTGAGTGCTTATCCTCAGCTACAGTTGGAGTTGTATTTTCATAATCAGATACAAAATTTACTTCTGGAGTTATTCCTGTACTATGTTCAGGTTCTCCATTGTAAGCGCCAATAAAGGCTCCAGTTGTGATTCCAACTGTTACATTTAATGCACTATTAAGGTTACCCATAGTTCTTTTAACAATAAATTTACCAGTAGTTGATGTTTTAGAAAGATCAAAAGAATCTTGTAAGGTATTATTAGCTCCTAAAGATTGAGTACTTTTAGTTGTATCACTAGAAACATAATCAAGAGTGAATGTATATTGTAAAGAGTCAACAGAACCGTTAATTTTAATATCTCTTGAATCATTTGTTCCAGCAAATACTGAGGTGACTGTTAATGCAACGATAGTAATAATCGCTAATAATTTTTTCATAGTTTTTCTCCTTTTTTAATTAAACTAGTAAGTAGTTTTCCTTTAACCGTACTAAATTATATTTTACTAGTCGATTCAACCTCTGTCAATACTTTAATTATATCCATTAATTGTATCATTTTTTCTTAATTATTACATATATATCTAATATTATGTATTTAATCATCAGATATCTTAAGTAATATCTATACATTATTAATGCATTTTGAGAAAAAAAAGGTAATTATATCATATATAATGAAAGTAATTACCTAATTAAAATCTAATAAAGAAGATTATTATTTATCATTCATCATTTTTTTTGCTTTAGCTTGTGATATTTTAAAAATAAGAAAAGCCATTCCAATTGTAAATGCACCAATAACAATAATCATTGTACCTGTTTGACCAATTAAAGATGGAATAGCACTGCATATAGCTACCATAATGACCATTGCAAAAGCAGAAAGTTTTAAATCTTTTATAAAATATTGATAGCCAAGTGCTCCAAATAAAGCAGGTAATACATTGTTAAACGCTGGTTTTAATGTAGGATTTTGAAGTACTGGTGTCAAAGGAACTATTAGAGCAACACCTAAAGCAATAACACTCATAGTTACAAGTGCTGATGTTGCAATAGATAATGTCATTATAATTTCATCTTCTTTTGTTCCTGGATTAGTCTGTGCTATTTCACGTGATGAAAAAGCACAAGGTAATTTAAGATTTGTTAGATTACCTGTTAAGAAAGATAGATAAACAGAACCAACACCTAGTAGAGGGACATAGATTAGAAATTCAGCAATAGAACTTGGTACATAAATTAATAATACTTTAACAACTGATTTACTAAATCCATCCCAGTTAATATGAGCACCTGTAGCACTAGCTATTATAAAAGGAGCTGCTAATAATAGGAAGATTCCAATTAACATAAAAGTTGTACCTAATACATGGGTATTTTTTATATATTCTTCAAAATCAAATTCTTTAGATTCCACCATTACATACCTCCTAATAATTTAGAAATTAACACAGCACCAGTCATTGCTACTATCATAGAAAGAGCAAGAGAGAATGATTCTAAGGCTTTATGACCTTTTTCTTTAATTAAAAATTCAAATATTGCCATAACAATTGCAGAAATTATTGCGGTGAATACAGGAATTTTAATACCATTTATGATAAAATCAGCTACATAGTTTCCTAAGAAAGCAGAACATAATGCAATGAACATTGCAACCATTGCGATACTTGAAAAAGATGGACCACTATGTTCAGATTTTACACTTTTACCAGCTAGTTTTTTTGTATATGGTTTTAGAAAGAAAGCTGTAAAAATACATCCCCATATAATTCCAACACTCATAACTAGTAATATAGTAACTATATCATTCATATTTAACATTGAAGAATTAAGGGTCTTGCCCATACCTTCTGCTGCTATCTGTGCTACCGTTGCTTCATATTGTAGGTTACCAATAACCGATAACCTTAACCAAGAAGTAGGAATACCTAATGTCCCTCCTAATGCTAGAACTCCAAGAAGAATTGATATACTTGGAATAGCAGTGAATGTTGCAGATGATGTTATTGCTCTTTTTAAAAGCTTTTTATCCATTCCCATTTTGATTCCTGCTTGATAGCTTCTTACCAAAAAAACTAAGCAGAATAAAACTACAAAAGAAAGAATAAAGCCTACAATCAAATAGATTATTCCTGAATTTGCGGTTTGTAAATAATTATTCATATTTTTCTCTCCATATCAATAATACTATGAAGTACTTTTTCAATATAGTCAAACTCAAATAAAAAAATGCTCACAGTTTAACATAAGATTTCTCTTAAACTGTGAACATCATATGAATAATTATTCCTATTTTTTATAATAGTTCTTCAATATCTTTCTCTAATTTTTTTAAAGAATAAGTTGGTTCATATCTTTTAATTAAATTACCTTCTTTATCAAATAAGAACTTTGTAAAATTCCATTTAATATTGCTCTTTGATTTATATTCTTTGTCTTCTTTGCCTAAAAGTTTATCTAATACAGGACCAATTTTATGCATCATATCAAAGCCCATGAACTTTGTATTAAGAACTAAATCTTTATAAAGAGGAATAGCATTCTCCCCATTAACATCAATCTTAGAAAACTGTTCAAAAGTAATACCAAAACGACCAGTACAGAAAGTATGAATCTCTTCTTCAGTACCAGGAGCCTGATTCCCAAATTGATTACAAGGAAAATCTAGAATTTCAAGACCTTTTTCATTTAATCTTTTATACATTTCTTCTAAAGGAGCATATTGAGGTGTGAAACCACATTCGGTTGCTGTATTAACAACTAATACTACTTTACCCTTATACTCTGATAATGATTCCATTTCGCCATTCATTTTCTTAACTTCATAATTACCTAAATTCATATTTACTCCTTATGTAAATTTATTACAAATCTTATTGATAATTATTATCAATAAGATAATATTAGTTTGTACTTCTAAATTAGTCAATAGAAATCAATAATTATTTTCTAGCAACTAACAATTATGATTTAATAAATTTATATCTACACCTCAAGAGTAGCAAGTTTTACTCGGCTATAAACTATTTCTCTAGAGTTATACAGGGAATTTAAAATCTACAAAATAAGATTCAGAAAATTT
>JAENWY010000078.1 GCA_016649775.1 Spirochaetaceae bacterium | reverse complement strand
GATAAATATATGATATTGCTATATATGTTTCCAAATTAAATCATATTTGCAATCATAATAATAGTTTCTATTGAAGGAGATACTATGGGTGTAATTACTATTTCAAGAAGAATGGGTAGTTTTGGCTCTGCTATTGGTAATAAAGTAGCAGAAGAATTGGGTATGAAATGTGTTCATAAAAAATTTATTGCTGACATCATGAAAGAATATGGCTTTTCCACTTTTAATGAAATATATGATGATGTTCCCAATTTCTGGGACAGATACGATCAAATGAGAGTAGATACATTGGGATTTATGATAAAAACTATGGAGGCAATAGGTGCTCATGGTGATGTTGTTATAGTAGGTCGTGGTGGTTTTGAAATCTTTAATGACTACAATGACGTTTTAAACATTAGAACACAAGCTCCATTTGATATCAGAGTACAACGTAAAGTTGCTGAGAATGAAATGAATGAAAAAGAAGCTATTAAGAGTGTTAAGACTCATGATAAATCTAGAAAAGCTTTCTTAAAAACTCAATTTAAAACTTCATATTCAAATACCAATGATTTTGATTTAGTAATAAATACAGGCCTTGTTGATGTTGATACTGCTTCAGATTTAATTGTTATAGCTTATAAAAATTTAATAAAAAATGGTAGAAATCATGATTCTAAAAAGTTAGAAACTTTAAAAATTGATCCAGTTTTAAAAGCTTTAATTGACGAAAAATTAGAATCTTTATAAAGATCCTTATATAATATTGATATTGATGTCATTCTACATATAACCTTTATGGCTTTATGTATTATGACATCATTTATTTAGGTTAAATATTTTTTATTTATCATCAAAGATATATTTAGAAATTGCTTTCCCTATACCTGAATTATTGTTTGTATCAGTTACTGCATATGCTACAGCCTTAACTTCATCAACTGCATTATCCATAGCAATTCCATATCCTGATTCTGCTAATAGTTCTAAATCATTGTTATAATCGCCAAAACTCATAATATTATCTGTTTTAATATTCATATATTCAGCTAATATTCTTATAGTAGATCCTTTATTAATACCTTTAGGTACAATTTCTAAAATATGAGGATTTGAAAGGAATGTATCAATGTTCTCAAGGTTAGCTTCTTGTAATAATTGTTGAGTCTTTATAAGATTTTGAGGATCCTTATCTTTTGCAAGCATTTTAAAAGGTCTATAGCCACTTTCTTCCCATTCGGTTATTAAATCTTCAAAAGGAGCTATTTGACTATCAAAATGAAAAACACTTTTTAGATCTTGATACCAATAACCAGTGTCTTCTAAAAAGCAATTATCTAAACCGAAGATAATTGGATATGAATTATTTCCTTTTATTATAGGAATAACCTTTTTTAGATCCTCTAACTCAATTCTAGTATCTTTAATTACTATGTTATCTAATTCTATATAAGCGCCATTGAAGCATGAGTAACCACAGGGAATACCTAATTCTTTTGCTAAAGGTGTAAGGCCCCCCTTAAATCTTCCTGATGCGAGTACTAATGGAATGTGTTTTTCATTATAGGCTCTATTAAGCATCTCTCTATCATAGTTGTTTATTTTCTTATCATCATTTAGTAAAGTACCATCGATGTCGCTACATATAAGTGATATTGTTTTCATAGTTCAATACCTTATCATAGTTTAATAAAAGAGACTAGCAATTAAACCTTATAAAAGAATATGAATATTAGCCAATTCCTCCAAGAACAATACCTAAGATAAAAACAATAATAGTAATTGGTATAAAAATATAATGAGCAACTATTTCGAGCCATTTACCAATTTTCTTTTTTCGACCTTTTTGAAGTTGTGCTCTAGCTTTATCTTTACCTAAAACAAGATAGAACATTATAGCAGCTAGACCTGCTCCAAGAGGACAGGCATATATTGATACAAAATCCATCCAAGGGCCAACAATATCCTGAATTGATAGACTAACTATTAAACCAATACCTACTATTATAATAGAAGATACTTTTCTACTTAAATTAAATTTTTGTTGTAATGTTGCAATAGGTGCTTCATATAGATTAATTAATGAGGTTATTCCTCCAAATAGAACAGCTATAAAGAATATTATTAGTAATATTTCTCCACCAATCATTGTAGAAAATAGGTGAGGAATATGTATAAACATTAGTCCTGGACCACCTTGAGATAATTTAGCACCTGTTGTTGCCATAGCTGGTATTATTACAAGAGCAGCAAGCATTGCTGCTATAGTGTCAAACAGAGCAACCTTCCAGGCGGAATCAACGATATCTTCTTTATCAGATAAATAAGTTCCATATATTAACGTACCATTACCCGCTAAGGAGAGAGAAAAGAATGCTTGTCCTAATGCATATACCCAGGTAATAGGATTCTTTATAGCAACAGGATCAATACTAAACATGTATTTGTATCCTTCTTTAGCACCTGGTTGAAAATTTATATAAATTGCTAAGATTATAAACATTAAAAAGAATAGTGGCATCATTATTTTATTAGCTTTTTCAATTCCTTTTCCAATACCTAGTACAAGTATGAGTACTACTATGATAAGAGAGAGTATTTGGAAAAAGTTATTTCCTGAAGCAACCGCTGTTGAACTAAAGGTTGCTCCTAAACTATTAATATCTGAATGTTTCATTAAAAATCCAGATAAAGAGCCAATTACATATTTTAATATCCAACCAACAACAACGGAATATCCTATTGCTAGTGCTAGAGATCCAAGAACAGGAATACACCCAAGTGCTTCACCAATATTGCCGTTTCTATTGTTTTCTTCCATTGCATATCGGAAGGCTCCCATTGGACCTTTTCTACTAGCTCTTCCAAATGCCATTTCACCAATTGTGCCAGAGAATCCTAATAATATAACAAATATAAAATAGGGAATTAAAAAAGAGCCACCACCATAGGATGAAACTCTTGTGGGAAATAACCAAATATTTCCCATTCCAACTGCAGAGCCAATACAGGCTAATATAAATCCCCATTTACTATTAAAAGTATCTTTCTTCTTGTCCATTAAACAATTCCTTATTTGTTACTTTATAACATTTCATAGTATATATACAAAATCATTAATTGCAATATTATATTTGTTGATTCGACTAGCTTTTTGTAGATATAAAAAAAAGACATATACATAAAAATATGGTTTAAATAACATTCGTTAAGTATCAAAAACACTTTTTTAGCAACTTTTTTAAGAAGCTTGATAACTTTTGTGAAAATAAGTTGAATATTCATACATTTTATTGTATATATTATTCAACTATTTCTTAAATATTATTTATTCTCAACATATTTATAAAGATTTAGCTAAATTTAGATGGGAGAATGCCAAGGGAGAATTGGCAAAAAGGAAAAATGAAAAAAAAGACTTTACTTGTTTTAGTAGTTGCTCTTGTTGCTTCGACTATGATTTTTGCAAGTGGTGATAAAGAAAAGAAATCTGGTAGTGTTTCATCATATAAAATTGGGTTCATAGGACCTCTTACTGGTGATAATGCAAACTATGGTGTTATGAGTAGAGATGCTGCTATAATAGCTATTGACGAAGTTAACGCAGCTGGTGGAATCAATGGTACTCCTGTAGAATTTATTGCAGAAGATAGTGAGGGTACAGTTGAAAAAGGCTTATCAGCAATTGAAAAATTAGCTGAATCAGATAAAATAATTAGTTTAGTTGGTCCTGTTTTTACAGGTCCAACATTTGCAGTTGGCGATCGTTGTCAAAACCAAGGTATACCACTAATTACTGGTTCTGCAACACATGCAGATATTACTAACATTGGTGATATGATATTCAGAACTGTTGTTTCTGATGGTTTACAAGGTGAAGTTGCTGGCCATTATTTCTATGAAGTTTTAGGTTACAGAAACTTAGCTGTTCTTTATGCAAAGAATGATTACTCACAGGGCTTATACAAAAGCATGAGTACTGCATTTGAATCATTAGGTGGTAAAATTGTTGATGCAGAAACTTGTATGATTGGTGATAAAGACTTTAAGACTCAATTAACAAAAATCAAACAACTTAAACCAGATGCAATCTATATTCCAGATTATACTGTTGAAATGGCTCAAATCTTAGAACAAGCTGCTAACTTAGAAGTTGGTGCTCCATTCTTATCCTGTGATGGTTTCTCCAATCCTGTAATATTTGACTTAGCTGGTGAATATACTGATGGTGTTGTCTATATTGCTCCTGCTCAAGTATTGAAGAGTGAAGCTTATGATAAATTTGTAGCAAAATATCAAGCTGCTTATGGTATTTCTCCTGACTCATTTGCAACAAACGTTTATGATGCAACTAAAATTGAAATTGAAGCTTTAAAAAGATGTGTAGCTAAGGGTACTGTTACTAGAGCTGCAATGCGTGATGAAATTGCTGCAACGAAAAATTATGTTGGCGTAGGTGGTCTTATTAACTTTGCTGAAAACGGTGATTTAATTGCTTACCAAGGTGTATATAAAGTTAAAGGGATAACTCCTGAATACTTAGGAGCTTTCAAAGTAGTAGACGGTAAAATACAACAAGTTAAGTAATTGACTTATTTACATTACATAAGCCGGCGAAGTGATTTGCCGGCTTTGCCTTTAAATTATATTTTCTATTTTAGATATAAATAAAATAGAGCATGACGAATTTAATCTTAATCAGATTAATTGCTTTTTGCCGATACTAGGCGTTAAACAGTAAATACTTAATTAAGGAGATCCATTGTGGGATCAATTTCAGAATTTTTTCAACACTTAATGAATGGACTTACTTTAGGTGGTATATATGCACTTATAGCATTAGGCTATACGATGGTATATGGTATCTTAAAGTTCATAAACTTTGCACATGGTGATATTTTAATGTTTGGTGCATACATTGGTTTGTTTGTATTTAACTTTTTAAGAGGTGATTCTCCCCTTGGTACTTGGACATTTATTTCATTCTTTATTGCAATGTTAATATCAATGATTGTAACTGGGGCATTAGGTGTGGCAATTGAAAGAATTGCTTATAAACCACTTAGAAAAGCTTCTAGATTAGCTCCATTACTATCTGCTATTGGTGTTTCTTTTATTCTTTCTAATGGTGCTGCATGGATGTGGGGTACACAATCTAGAAAATTAGAATACCCATTTGATAATGCACCATTCACTGTTGGTGGCGTTGTTATTACACCCCATCAAGTTATGATTTTAATTGTTTCACTCATTATGATGTTAGCTCTTATCATATTCGTTAATAATACAAGAATGGGTAAAGCTATGAGAGCTGTATCTTTAGATCAAGATACATCTAGACTAATGGGTATTAATGTAAATAGTGTAATTAGTTTAACTTTTGCAATTGGTTCTGCTTTAGCAGCTTCTGGTGGTATGTTAATTGCTCTTGATTTTAAAGTATATCCTTCAATGGGTATGATGATTGGACTTAAAGCCTTTGTCGCTGCAGTAGTTGGTGGTATCGGTAATATTGGTGGAGCGATGCTAGGTGGTATTCTATTAGGACTTTTAGAAACCTTTGGTGTTGCTATATTGGGGATTCCACCAGCAATGAAAGATACCATTTCATTTGGTATTTTAATTCTTGTCCTTCTTGTAAAACCTGAAGGTTTACTTGGAAAAGCAGTAAGGGAGAAAGTATAATGTTTAATTTCTTTTTACTTATTTTAATATATACAGGCATTTATGCCTTGATGGCTTTAGGTCAAAACTTAATTACTGGATATACAGGTATGTTAAGTTTATGCCAAGCAGGTTTCTTTGCAATTGGTTCTTATGCAACAGCTATATTAACAACACGTTATGGTTGGAGCTTTTGGGGAACACTTCCTGTAGCAGCTCTTTTATCGGCTCTCTTTGGAGTATTAATTGGTCTTCCTACCTTAAGATTAAAAGGTGATTACCTAGCAATTGCAACTCTTGGATTCGGTGAAATCGTACGTAACGTTTTAAATAACTGGGATAGCCTAACAGGTGGTCCAATGGGAATACAGAGAATTCCTATGGTTACAATATTTGGATTTACAATCAACCCTTATAAAAAGGTTGCCTTTTTGATAATGGTTATAATATTTGTATTAGTTACATATTATCTTTTTGAAAGATTAGGTAGATCTAGAATGGGAAGAGCTTTACAAGCTATCCGTGATGATGAAATTGCAGCTGATGCAATGGGAATCAATATAACAAAATATAAAGTTTGGGCTTTTGCAATTGGTGCATCTGTTGCTGGTATTGCAGGATCTCTTCAGACAGTTTATTCATTATCTGTTACGCCAGGCTCTTATACCTTCATGGTTTCTGTATTAGTACTATGTATGGTTGTTCTTGGAGGTATGGGTAACTTTGCAGCTGTTATTTTAGGTGCATTTATTATACAATTGATAAGTTATTTTCCACAACTTGTTGGATTGTCAGGTGTTATTCCTCCACAGTTCAAGCAAATCTTATTTGGTGCAATTTTAGTTGTAATGATGATTTGGAGACCTCAAGGTATTATTGGTGTAAGATCTTACATGGTTGGTAGAAAAAATTCTAAAAAAGTGGAGGTATCAAATGAACTTGCTTGAGACAGAAAACTTAACTAGAACCTATGGCGGTGTAATTGCTGTAAATGATGTATCATTTGTTGCTGAAAAAGGCTTAATTACAGGATTAATTGGTCCAAACGGAGCTGGTAAAACAACATTGTTTAACAATATGACTGGTTTAGATCTTCCAACTAAAGGAAAAGTCTATTTTGAAGGAAAAGATATTACTGGATGGAACTCTCATAATATTTCTCGATTAGGTATTTCTAGAACTTTCCAGAATATTAGATTATTTAGTGATATGAGTGTGGTTGAAAATGTAATGATTGGAAGACACTATATGACTGGCAATAAAGATCATAAAACGGGTAGATTAAAAAACATGTTAAATTCTTACTTCAGAATGAATGAAGAAGAAGATATAATGTTTGAAAATGCTATTAAGCTTCTTAAGTTTTTTGGAATTGCAAATCTTGAACAAGAACTAGCTAGGAATCTTCCTTATGGTCACCAAAGAGAATTAGAGATTGCAAGAGCTCTTGCATCAGAACCAAAAGTATTATTTTTAGATGAACCTGCCGCCGGAATGAATCCTCAGGAAACTGAACATCTAATGGCTACAATACGTAAGATTAGAGATACAGGTGTGTCTGTTGTATTAATTGAACATGATATGAAATTAGTTATGAATATTTGTGATAACATTACAGTATTAAACTATGGTCAAATGATTGCTCAAGGAACTCCTCATGAAATCAAGAATAATTCTTTAGTTATTGAAGCTTATCTTGGAAAGGATGAAGACTAGAATATGAAACCATTATTGAATATTGAAGATATTAGTGTTAACTATGGTGCTATTAAAGCAC
The DNA here is from genome assembly GCA_016649775.1 of Spirochaetaceae bacterium. Lineage (GTDB taxonomy): Bacteria > Spirochaetota > Spirochaetia > Sphaerochaetales > Sphaerochaetaceae > Pleomorphochaeta. The sequence goes on along the minus strand of JAENWY010000078.1, from coordinate 1,913 downwards.
TAAAAAATGTATCAATGAGTGTTAACAAAGGTCATATTGTAAGTTTAATCGGTGCTAATGGTGCCGGTAAATCTACTTTGCTAAAAGCAATAGTAGGCTTAGAACCTCTGATTGGAGGTTCAATTACTTATGGTGATATCACTTTAGCTACAGATAATATTCGTAAGAGTATTAGGACTGAAAACATTGCAAAATTAGGTATTTCATTAGTGCCTGAAGGTCGCCATGTTTTTACTGATATGAGTGTTGAAGAAAACTTAGATATGGGTGCATTCCTTGTTAGAGATGATGCTTTAATAAAAAGAAAAAAAGAAGAAATGTATGATTTCTTCCCAATTCTTGGGGAAAGACGTCGTCAAAAAACAAGATCTCTATCAGGTGGTGAACAACAGATGATGGCAATAGCAAGAGCACTTATGAGTTCTCCAAAACTATTGTTATTAGATGAGCCTGGCTTAGGTTTAGCACCTCTTATTGTTCAAGATATTTTTGAAAAAATTGCTTATATTAATAAAACAGAAAACATTACAGTGTTCTTAGTAGAACAAAATGCTAAAATGGCGCTTAAAGCTTCAACTGAAGGCTATGTAATGGAAAATGGAAGAATTGTATTATCTGGTTCTTCTGAGAAATTATTAAAAAGCAAGGAAGTTCAAGAAGCTTATCTTGGTGCTTAAAATATCTTATTAATTTAAATATTATAAAAGACTTAATTTCTCATTACAATGGCTCATATATGTGGACAACTGAAAAGTACACCGTCCATATTATATGAGTCATTTTTTAATCTAAAAGAAATGATATAAATTATTGACACTCAATTTGCGCGGTGTAATAATAAATATATAAAAATAGGAGATATTTTATGAACAATAAATTTAAGAAATTGTTATTTCTGTTTACAATCTCAATTACTTTGGTATTTACAAGTTGTGCTGTAACATCTAATAAGATGAATTCAAAGTCAACTGGAATGAGTGCTACTGTTGAAACAGTTAAAATTGTTAAATCAGTAGAAGGCACATTTGTAGCTGCTGATAAATATGGTAATATGGAAACATCTATAAAAGCCAGTGATTTATTAGATAATGGTTATGCTTATGGTGATATGGTTAATGTTGTTGTAGATGGTGTTAGTTATATAGCTCCAATTGTTATGACCTACAGTGATGTAAATGTTGGTAATTTCTTAATTAGCATTAACGGAAATCAAGTATTTTTCGCTATTAATTACGGCAACTGTCAAAAGAAGACTGGTGCAGAAGCTAAAAAACCTTTAACTATTAGTATGAATAAGGCTGGTGCTTACTCCTTAGAGTTTGAAATAAGACACTTGGTTAAAGTTGAAAACAGAACTGATGTAGCTAGTGATGAAATATTTGCTAACTTTAGAGATGTTACAATTGGTGCTATAAAAGAAGGTGTTCTCTTTAGATCTGCAAATCCGGCACTTGCTGATGCAAGAGCCCCTTATGCTGAAAAATTAGCTAAAGAAGCAGGCGTTAAAACAATTGTTAACTTTGCTGATAGTGAAAAAAGCTTAGCAGAACATATGAATAGTATTCATTGGTATAAGGATATGTATCAAACCGGCCATGTTATTTTATTAGATATGAATGTTGATTATTCTTCAGCTGAATTTGGTGAAAAACTTGGAAGAGGCTTTAACTTTATGTCAGAAAATGCTGGACCTTATTTAATTCATTGTAATGAAGGTAAAGATAGAGCAGGATTTGCATCAGTAATTCTTGAATCTCTAATGGGTGGAACAATAGATGAAATTCAAGCAGATTATATGATTAGTTATGATAATTATTATGGTGTAAAATCAGGTACTGACCAGTACAATTATATTGCAGATACTCCATATAACATGTTATTAACAATATCTAATGGTGTTGATGTTACAAATT
>JAENWY010000252.1 GCA_016649775.1 Spirochaetaceae bacterium | reverse complement strand
GGTAGGGGTATTGAGGTTGGTCAAGATAATACAGCTATAACAATAGCTGATTTTGATGATGTTCATGGTCCCGTTTGTATCAGATTAGATTATAGAGTGGCACTGCTCCTGAATTATCACAAGAAGTCTAGGTACAGATTTCAGGAATTACATATCCTGGTACAGAATTTGTGCATGGAGACTCAATGATAGAATGTAGTGTTGTAGGAGATAATACTATTGATGGGTTATATAATGAATTTGATCTAACTTTTTGTGAAAATGCAGCAGACTATATTGTAATCTATAATAGAGTAAAGCTTGTTAGAGATATGAAGTAATTAAATAGATTTACATTTACAAAAAACAATAAAATTCCTTGGTTTCTTTTAGATACTTAGGACTTTTTTAACATCTAAAAATGGGAATATTGTGGCTATTACAAGGGTGAAATAGTGTGAATAATAAAACTAATAAACTTAGTACAATAAAAAGGATAAAAAAATAAGTCCTTGTTAAACAAGAACTTATATTATATCGGAGAAAGGGGGATTCGAACCCCCGGACCCGTTACCAGGTCAACTCCTTAGCAGGGAGCCCGATTCGACCGCTCTCGCATCTCTCCAATCGACTAAAGTCTACATAATAATTTTAGTACGGAGAGAAAGGGATTCGAACCCTTGGTGAGTTACCCCACGGTAGTTTTCAAGACTACTGCCTTCGACCACTCGGCCATCTCTCCATTATCATAATTAGCTGCTCTGCCAATCGATGTTAATATATAAGTTGAGCCCCTTTGTGTCAAGCTAAACCAAGAAAAAAAACCATTTTTTAGAAAAATATAAAAAGATTGATATTTAATTTAGTTAATACCCTTTTTATTTAGCAAAAATATATTTTACCAATTAAATAAGTATATCTTTAAAGGTATAGTAATACTGTGTTATTATATAGCAAGTAGAGGAGTTTAGTATTTGAAAAGCTTTAAAAATATTTTCCACCGAGAAAAGACAAAAAAAGATATATTTAACGATAAAGTAATAAATGCAAAACGTCGTCCACTTGTTGAAACCTTAAAAGCCGGAAGATTAGCAGAAGAAGCTGTTTCTATGTGCAGAGATATGGTTGATAGAATAGGTGGAAGAAGAAGTGGCTCTAAAGAATGTCTTCAAGCCGCTGATGAAATAGCCGAAGAACTATCTAAATACTGTGATTTTACCCACCAACAAAATTTTCCAATAAAAGCTGAAGCTTATACTTTCTGGCTAAAAATATTACCATATGTTTATATTGTTTCTCTTGGTCTATTATTAATTGGATTACCTCTAGCCTCTTTATTATTCTATAGCTCTTTTGGTTATTATGTTTATAGAGAATTTATCCAATATAAACCAATGGCAGAGAAGTTTTTTAAGACTGAAAATGGATGTAATGTACATGGCGTAATAGAACCTAAGGAAGAGGTCTTCCATACTCTTCTTTTTACCTCACACCATGATAGTGCGCTACTACCTAAATATAATAAGGCAGATAATGTTAACTATTTTAAAAAAGTAACGCTTCCTCTAATATTATTTGGATCTAGTTCTCTTTTAATTGTAGTCCAACTGATAACTGAAATTCTTACTGGAAGATTTTTAGGAGCAGGTTTACCATCTGCAACATCAATAGTCTTTATAATAATATTATTGATACTATCTTATTTTGTATTTTCTCTCCAGAAGTTATTCTCTGATAAAGTATCTCCTGGAGCAGGTGATAACTTAATAAGTACAACAACTATCATACAGATTTCTCGATTCTTTAAATGGAATGTTGACTGTAATGATCCTTTAAAACATACAAGATTAATTTTTGTTAGTTTTGATGGAGAAGAAGTAGGACTTAGAGGCTCTCGTACTTGGTTTGATAAACATAAAGCTTTATTAAAAGATGCTACTCAAATTAATCTTGATTGTTTATATAGTAGTAACCAACTATCCTTTATTGATACAGATATAAATGGTACACAGCCTCTGAGCGGAGATTTAGCTCAAAAAGGTGTAAGGTTAGCAGTATCGATGGGTTATAAGGCTAAGATGCATCATATGCCCTTCTTATCAGGAGGAACAGATGCTGCTGAAGGTTATAGAGCAGGAATTAAAGCAATCTCTTTAATGGCTATTGATTTTAAGAATATTAATACATCTCATCTTCATAGTGGACAAGATATTGTAGATAACATTGAAACCAAAGCTATTGAACAAGTTATTTCAATTGCTATTAAAATGGCGGTTGCCATTGATACTGATAAATTTGAGGATGAATATATAACTAATAAACCACATAAAGAACCTGTTAATAAAGAAGATACTGATGAGATGAAAGAAAAGGATGACGAGGATGATAAAAATCAACCTAAAATAAATTTTAAAAAAATAACTAGAAGGTAATTTAATCTTTTATAATACTAGAGAGGTAAATCCTCAAATAGAATTTCATCTCTAGCCGCAGATTTTTCTATAATTTCCTTTTCCATATCTTCAACATTAGAAGATCTTATTGTCCCTCTAACACAAACGTCCATTGCAAATTCTTCATTATCAATATTGCACTCATATCGTTGTAATAATAGTTTATTTCCTTCGTATCTTTCATAACTAGTATTTAGTATAAAAGAACTTTTTTTAACTAGCTCTTCTATTTTAACTAACTTTAAAAGTTCTTTTACACTATCTCCGTAAGCCCTTACTAGTCCACCTGTTCCAAGTTTTGTTCCACCGAAATATCTAACTATCATAACAAGTATATTAGTAATCTTAGAGCCCTTTAACACTTCAAGAGCAGGACGGGCGGAAGTTCCATTAGGTTCACCATCATCACTTAAAGAAAAAAGATCTGCAGAAGGACCAACAATAGCCGCATGTACGATATGTGAGCATCCTTTGTGCTCTTCTCTTGTTTTATGTACTATCGCTTTAATATCTGAGAGTTCTTTAATAGGTGTTGCTATGGCTATAAATTTTGATTTTTTAACCTCAATTTTATTACTTGCTTCTTCTATTAATATGTCCAAACTATACCTCTTTATTAAATTTTCTATCTAGTCTTTAAAAATATCATAACATTAAAAAAAGATATGTTAAACTAAATAAAGAACTAGAGAGAATCAAATAACCCATTGGAGAAAGAAAATTATGTTAATTAATTCTTT
>JAENWY010000094.1 GCA_016649775.1 Spirochaetaceae bacterium | reverse complement strand
TGTCATACTCATTCCTCCTATGCAACGGCTTGGGCTCAATCAATGTATTCTGTCCCAATTTTAGGTACAACTCATGCTGATCACACCCCTTATCCAATTCCTTGTACAAGACTTTTAACTGAAATAGAAGTTATAAAAAACTATGAGATAAATACTGGTAAGGTAATTGTTGAAGCAATAAATAATCCTAAAAGTATCAGAGATATTGCTACTTTGGGCCCTTTCCCGAAATTAGATAAACTAAATGTAATGGAAAATCCTATGATTTTAGTAGCTGGTCACGGTCCTTTTTGCTGGGGTAAAAATGCTGCTGATAGTGTATATACCGCAGCTGTTTTAGAAGAGTGTTGTAAAATGGCTTTGTTTGTAAAAAATATAAGTGGTTCATTTAGTGTTTTTCCTCAATATATTGTAAATAAACATTATGAGAGAAAGCATGGCCGTAATGCTTATTATGGACAAAGTTAGTCGAATTTAAAATTAAATATATCAAAAAAGTATTAGCACAGAATAAATTAATGTAAACTTTATTCTGTGCTTTTTTAGCTTTTATTAAAATTGCTCAGTATTTTGTTAAGTAAATTATGTTACTTATCAGAAATATAGTATTAAATAATAGTTATTTTATTTGTTTGTTTTGTAAACCGCTTTAGTATTTCTATTTCATTGTTTAATAAGCATTTAAAAAATATTAAATATTTTTGTTGACCGGTTTAGTAAATCGGTTTATAATATTCTCGAAAGGTAATTAAATCTAAGACAAATATCCGAAAGGATGAGGAGAAAAAAAATAATGAAAAAATTATTAATTGGTTTATCCATCGTAGCTTTAGCATGTAGTACATCTGTATTTGCTAATGGTGCAAGTGAAACAAAATCATCAGAGGCACAAGCTGATAGTATTTATGTTTACAATTCAAAAGGTGAGAACGCAAAACAATTTGCAGCTATGTGTGCAGCTTATGAAACTGAAACAGGTGTTCATGTAAAGAACTTCTCAATTGGTTCTGGCCAAGATCACATGGCAACATTAAGAGCTGAAATGAACAGTAAAGATAAGCCAACAGTATATTCTATTCAAGGAATGAAAGAACTTCCTGAGTGGGAACAGGGTGGTTTTGTTCAAGATTTATCAAAAGTTACAACAGGTGATTTTGGTAAAATGGTACAAGCTATTCCTGAAGGTTTAAGACTTTCTTCAGATGGTATAAATAGTTATGGTGTTCCTTATAATGTAGAAGGTTATGGTTATATCGTTGATAAAGCTATGCTAAAATCATTATTCGGTACTGATCCAACAGCTGATATTCAAGCTGCAACATATTCTGAATGGGCTAATTTTGTTACTACATTAACTTCATGGATTAAAGCTCCATCAAAAATGGATGTAACTTTTAATGGTAAAACTTATACTTTAGCTGCTTCTAAAGATGCACTATCAAGTAAGTTAAATGGTGTATTTGTTGTAACTGGTTCTGAAAAATGGACATATGGTGATCACCTTTTAAATGTAGCAATTAACTCTGTTTTTTCTTCTTCAAGAGATGCAGCATCAGCAACAGATGCTCAAGTAGCTCAACTAGAAAGCTCATTTATTAGATATGCACAAGTTCTTGATTTAATGACAAGTAACTTAGCTGGTGCAGATGGTCCTGCTCAAAGAGGACAAGCTTTAGTATCTTCATCTAAATTTGGTTATGATCAAGGTGTTCAAATTTTTGCACAATCAAAAGCTTTACTTCTAAAACAAGGTAACTGGGCTTATGGAAATATTGAAGGTGTAGATTCTAATATGGCTTCAAGACTTGAGTTTTTACCTGTAAAGATGCCTTATGAAGCATCAGATGTAAAAGTTAACAAGAGTATTGCACAATTGAATTCTTCAATTCCTGTATTTGTTCCTAACTATTATGCAGTTAACGCTTTAGCAAGTGATGCTAAAAAACAATTAGCTTATAATTTTTTATATTGGTTAAACAACAGTAAAACTGGTAAAGATTATATCATAAACAAATTTGACTTTATTCCCTATAATGCAGATCCTTCAACAACAACTGTTCCAAACAGTTTAGGTAACTCAATTATCTCTTACATTGATAGCGACAACACAATTAGTGCTCCATATAATGGTTCACCTGCTGGTTGGTCTGGCGATGTAGTTGGTAAGAAAGTAATGGAAGAATATTTAACAAAAGCAACTTGGGCAACTGCCGATTATAAAGCTATTGCAGATTATGCAGTACAAAAATGGCAGGATATGAACTAATTTTTCTAAATTAGATTGTATACAAATTTTGGGCGGCGGCCTTTTTGGCCAAAGCCCATATCTCAAGAAATTCACAAGGGGATAGTGATGAATATTTACAAGAAATGGTTTTGGCCATTAGTTGCTCCCGCTCTTATCTTATTCATAGCAGTTATCTTAGTTCCATTTGTAGTTGGTTTTGTAAATTCCTTTCTAGCTTGGAGAGGTACCTACTATTTTAATCCGGAGACAAATTCCAGAGCTACTAACATTTTGCAATCTTTTGTAGGCTTAACTAACTATAAAGAAGCTTTACAAGATGAAAGGTTTATGCATGCTTTCTGGTATACCATCGAATATACAATTATTGCAGTTATTGCAATTAACGTATTTGCATTAGCCCTAGCTATATTGTTAGATAATATTTCGAAAGGTGCGGGCGCTCTTAGAACTACATACTTTCTTCCTAATATGTTAGGTGGTTTAGCATTAGGTTTTATTTGGCAGTTCATTTTTCAAATAGTCTATACAGATATTTTATTTGCCCCAGATTCGATTTTACATAATGAATTTTTACGCTATATGACTCAGAATTCTAATAAAGCCATGTTTGCATTAGTTATTTTAAATATATGGCAATATGCTGGTTATATGATGATTATTTATACTGCAGGTATAAATAATATACCAGTCGATTTTTATGAAGCTGCATCACTTGATGGTGCATCAGCTTGGGTTAAGTTTAAAAAAATTACAGTCCCTATGTTAATGAGTAGCTTTACTGTTTGTTTATTCCTGGTTATCGCAAATTCGTTTAAAATGTTAGATCAAAACATTGCATTAACTAATGGTGATTTTAATACAAGGATGTTAGCTCTTCAGATTTTAAGGACTGTAAAAGATACAACACCTCCAAACTATGGTAGAGCACAAGCTCAGGCAGTTATCTTCTTCGTTATTATTGCGATTGTATCTATAACCCAGGTTAGAGTTACATCAAAAAGAGAATTGGAGTATTAAAATGGCAGATATGAAAACATTTTCAGAAAGTGATTATTTCAGAAAAAAGAAAATTCAAAAAATTATTATCTACATAGTATTATTATTGATTGCAATATATACACTTGCTCCTTTATATTTTCTATTAGTAAATAGTTTTAAGGGCAATGTTGAAATAATTGATAGCCCTCTAACACTTCCAAAAAGTTGGTCGTTCCAATATATAATTAGTGCTGCAAGTGAGATTCATTTCTTTAAAGCATTAGGAATAACAGCCTTTATTACAGCTGCTTCTGTTTCATTAATTGTATTAGTATCCTCTTTAGCAGCATGGATAATGGTAAGAAATAAGTCAAAAGCAAGTAGCTTTGTTTATCTCTGTTTTGCAGCTGCTATGCTTATCCCTTTCCAAGCAATTATGTATCCTCTAATTCAATTATTTGAAGATGCAAGTTTAAAGAATATTGGTGGACTAATAATTATGTATGGTGGTTTCGGATTATCAATGTCTGCATTCCTTTATCATGGTTTTGCGAAAGGTGTTCCTCGTGGTGTCGAAGAAGCAGCATTAATGGATGGATGCAATATTTTCCAAATTTATTCACAAGTAGTAATGCCCTTATTATCATCGATTACGGTTACAGTAATTATTTTAAATGCAATGTGGATATGGAATGATTATCTATTACCATTTTTGGTAATTGGTAACACTACACATAAAACACTTGTTTTAGAATTGTATTTTGCAAGAATTCTTGCAGGACAATATGGTAATCCCTGGGAATTAATTTTCCCTGCAGTATTAATAACCATCTTACCGATGTTAGCAATATTCTTATCTTTACAAAAATATATTGTTAAAGGTATTTCAGCAGGAGCTATTAAAAGTTAATATTTATTTATTAACCATTAAATAACAAAGACAAAACTTCTGTGGGGTAATTTTACCCCACAGTTACTATAGGTTAGTATAGCTATCTATAGTTATTCTCTATTTATACATTATACATAGTTGTACATTATATTATTTATAAGCTATAAACAAATAATACTCAGTTTTAAAAATAGGTTGTGAAAAAAATGAATGATATAAAAAAAAAGAGACCAACGATCAAAGATATAGCAAAAGAAAGTGGTTATTCTAAAACTGCAGTTTCCTTTGCTTTTAATGAGCCTTCTAGACTTAGTTCTGAGGCTGTTAAAAAAATCTTAGAAACAGCTAATTCTCTTGGTTATTTTCCTAATCCTCTTGCAAGAAATTTATCATTACAAAAACATTTCTCTATTGGATTCTTATTGCCTCAAAACATTAATCATACAATGAATAATCCTTATATATTAAAAGTTATTGAAGGTATTTCAAAAGTTTGTGAAAGTGAAAACTATACATTAACTATTATTCCTCCTCTACGATCTAGTATTGAAGAAGCAGTTAAGAGTGCAGCAGTAGATGGTTTAATTACTATGGGAATGGGTTTGGAAAATAAAATAGTTGAAATTTTAGATAAGCGTAATATTCCTCTTGTAGCTATTGATGGTAATCCAAGTCAAAATATCCCTTCTGTAAATATTGATGATGAGCGTGCTTCCCATGACATTATGTGTGAAGTTTTAAAAAGAGGTCACAGGAATATTACAATTGTTTCCTTAAGTGAAGATCTTTTTACTGATAAAATATCTAATATCAAAACTGTTCCTCTACTACGTAGACAAGGTTATGAGAGAGCACTTAAGGAATATGGATTATCTTTAACTGATGAAAGAATAAGCATACTATTGTCAGAATGTACATTTGAAGACGGAGTTAATTTATATTCTCAAATTATATCTCAACAACCATCCGTATCTTGTGTTGTTACTATGAGTGATATTGTTGCTATTGGTATACTATATAAACTAAGAGTTGAAAAAATTGATGTTCCAGCAACTCTTTCAGTAGTTGGATTTGATAACTTATTAGAATCAAAATTAATCTCACCTCGATTAACAACAGTAGATCAACCAGGATTAGATAAGGGTATATTTGCATCAAATCTTCTATTTGATTATATTAAGGGAAAAATAGAAAATACTACAAGAATAGAAGTACCTTATAAAGTTATAATTAGAGAATCATTAGGAGAATTCAATGCTTAATAATAAACGAAGCAGTGGTATTTTATTTCATATAACCTCATTGCCAGGAAAATATGGTATTGGGGATTTTGGTAATGAAGCATATAGCTTTGTCGATCAATTAGAGAAAACTGGAGTTAAGTTATGGCAAACTCTTCCTTTAGGACCAACGGGATATGGTAATTCTCCATATTCAAGTAGATCAACATTTGCCGGCAATGAGTTATTGATAAGTCTGGATAAATTAATCAATGATAAGTATTTATCTTCTAAAGATATCAAAAACATACCAGAATTTTCACCAAAAAAAGTAGATTTTAATAAAGTTGAACAGTGGAAGAAACCACTATTATTTATAGCTGCTAAGAATTTTATCAAAGTAAATAAAGAAAAAATTGAATATAAAAAATTTGTTGAGAATAATAAATGGCTTGATGATTACTGTTTATTTATATCAATATATGATGAATATAATGATAGTAGATGGGATAGTGTTTGGGATGAAAAATTAAAAAATCGTGATGAAAAAGCACTTGAACTTAAGAGATTGGCTCATAAAGATAAGATTGAATATTATAGTGTTTTACAATATTTATTCTTTAAACAATGGTTCTCTTTAAAAACTTATGCAAACAAAAAAGATATTAAAATTATTGGTGATATTCCTATATTTGTAGCTAGAGATAGTGTTGATGCTTGGACTAATAGAGAATTGTTTAAGACTGATGCAAAAGGTGATTTTTCATACATTTCAGGTTGTCCCCCTGATGGATTTACTCCCTTAGGACAGTTATGGGGAACACCTGTATATGATTGGGATAGTTGTGAGAAAAGTGGCTTCAAGTGGTGGATTAAAAGAATGAAACACCAGTTAAACCTTTGTGACATTTTAAGAATTGATCATTTTAGAGGATTTGAAGCATATTGGGAAGTTAAAGCAGGTTCTCCTGATGCAACAAATGGTGAATGGACTAAAGGTCCTGGTAAAAAACTATTTGAAGCAATTAATAAAGAATTAGGTAAAACTCCTTTAATTGCTGAAGATCTTGGATTTATGACTGAGGATGTAATTAAATTAAGAACTGATTTAGAGCTCCCGGGTATGAAAATAGGTGTATTTGGATTTAGTTTTGACAAAGATAATCTTATTGATATTGGAAATACTGATTTACCTTATAACTATGATGAAAATTGTTTTGCATATCCTGGCACACATGATAACACTACAATACAACAGTGGTTCAGTGGTTTAACAACGGCTCAAAAAGATAGTGTTTGTGAATATTTAGCTACTGACTATAATAATATTCATAATGCCTTAATTAGAGAGATTTATCACTCCAAGGCTAATAATGTAGTTGTTATGATAACCGATTTAATGGGTTTATCTCATGAAGGAAGAATGAATACTCCTTCAAGTTGTAATGACATTAACTGGTCTTGGAGATTAGATAGATCTCTTGATACTGAACTAAGAAGACTCTCAAGATTAATAAAATATTCTCATAGAGACTAATTTTGTTTATTACCTATTTTTATACACCATAAGTGCATTTACATATGCATTTTGTGGTGTATAATATTTTTTATAAAGAGGATTAATTATGGCAGTTATGGATATTCGTATTTTTTCAAATACATTAAACAGAAATGTTTGTTTTAAAGCAATTATACCAAATGATATTTCAGAAAGTAAAAAGAAAGATTTTTCTAAAAATTATAATAGACCTATGAAAACACTATATTTACTACATGGCTATGAAGGTGATTCTTCTGATTGGCTTTATAAAACAAATATTTACGATCTAGCAGAAGAATATAATCTAGCAGTTATTCTACCTTCAGGAGAAAATTCCTGGTATATCGATAATGAGTGTAGGAATTTTAAATTCAAACAATTTATTGGTGAAGAACTAATAAATTATGTACAAGCAACATTTTCTTTATCGAGTAAGAAAGAAGATAATTTTATTGGTGGTCTCTCAATGGGCGGCTATGGTGCAATAACAATTGGTTTGACTTATCCTGATAGATTCTCAAAAATAGTTGGATTATCTTCAGCTCTTATAATTAATGATCTAACCTCTAGCTCTCCAAGCAGAGATGTTGAAGAAATTAAAGAATTTACATATGTATTTGGTGATTTAACACAATTAAAAAATAGTGATAAGAACCCAGAAAGGCTAATTAAAGAAGCCCTTAGTTCTAAAGTTAATATTCCAAAGATTTTCATGTGTTGCGGTATAGATGATTTCTTGCTAGAAGTAAATAGAGAATTTGTAGGATTCCTCTCAAAAAATCATGTTGATTTTATCTATAATGAAGATGAAGGAATTCATGATTGGAAGTTCTGGACTAACTGGATAGCGCCAAGCATAAAATGGCTTTTAGATAATTAATAAAAGTGGTAAATCTACAGTAATAGATAAAAACAAAGAACTACAAGAATTTTTCTTGTAGTTCTTAAAAAGGATTATGATTTTTGCTCTTTTTGGAATTCTAAATAAGAATAAATAATTGGAATTAAACTGATAATTAAAACTATAATAACAAATACGATTGTTTTTGTATTATTTGGTAGTATCAAAGCTGATATAGCAGAAATTATTCCTCCTATAACCCAAAGAGGACCTGCCATTCTGTGTGTTTTTGCCCAGACGTTTTCATTGGCTAGTGTCCAAGGAGTTCTTATTCCTGCACTGTAGTTATACTTAAATTTAGGAAGATAGTTTCCAATTATTGCCAGTAGTAGACCAACTAAAAATAAAATTGATGAAGTAGTATCTAAGACTGAATTGCCAGAAGCAGACATTATCATGATAGTAATTATAGCTATGAAGAAAATATTAAATACTAATCTAAAAATACTAAAAGCTCTATCAAATTTCTTAAAGTTCTCTTTCTTTGGATCAATTTTAGGAATTACAATGAACAAGGCATTTATACCTATGAGAATTAAATACAAGAAATATAGAGTATTTTTAGAACCATAACTATCTATTTTACCATTCATTCCCCAATGGGTTGGGATTGTATCAGGTAATCCTCTATAAGCTATACTTATTCCAATTAAGGTAAGTACCATTAAAACAATTGTTATTATATTTACTGTTTTCTTATTCATCTTTTTT
>JAENWY010000121.1 GCA_016649775.1 Spirochaetaceae bacterium | reverse complement strand
GTAGACAGGGTTACGGATATAGCGATGATGATTATTTCTTTTTAAAGCTTTTCGATGCAAGTCGTAAAGATTATGTCAGAAATCCAACTTGCAATAAAATCGCCTAAAACCCACAAACTTTGTGATTGAGCCATTTTTTTTTGTTTCCTTATATTTTGAAAGTGTAATAATAAAAGTTGTTCCCTCGTTTTCTTTTGAAATAAAGCTAATATCTCCCATATGTTTTTCTATAATCATTTTGCTATAGCAAAGTCCCAAACCCCAATTTGTTAATGAATTTTTTGTTGTGGTAAAAGGTTGAAACACTTTTTCTTGTAGATGCTTGGGTAATCCTGGCCCATTATCTGATACAGAAATTATAGTTTTCTTCTTAAGAAACAGTATTTTAACCATTATAATTGGGTCTAATACATTTTCACAAGCTTCAACAGCATTGCAAATAAGATTTGAAAGTGCTTCGCTAAGTAGATTTTCGTCACATAATAAGGTTCCAGATCTAACCTTCCAATAAATATGTGGAGCGTTAATTTTTGACTTTAATTTTTCCTGAGTTATATCTCTAAGTGAAGTTGAATCAGTTAAAACAAGTTTGGTATTAACCTTGATGAAAGATTTATAAAGAATATCCAATCGTTTTTGAATAAATTGTTGATTTTCCTCTAACAAATCCAAAGTTTCTCTAACTGATTCTGAAATATTTCCGTTATAATCCTTTTCAATTTGCATACCTAAATCTTTAATAAGGATTTCCAAAGATAAGAGTTGATTTTTAAGACCATGAATTAGTATAGAAGAGGAAGCACTAGCAGAACTAATTTTTTCATTTATTGTAAGTTCTTTTTTTGCTCTATCATAGTCAACTTTATAATATCTCCAATTTTGGACTATATTCAAAATTGTTGAGATTAAACAAAAGAACAATACAATTACCCAAAAGTTTTCAACTTTACCTCCAATAAAAGGAGAAAATGAAGAATTATATCTGATAATTGAATAGTTTTGAAATATAGTTATTGGCTCTAACCTTGAAAAAAAAAGAAACTGAAGTACAAGAAGTAATTGAGAAAAAATTAGTAACTTTTGTCTATTTCTAATATAATTTAAATGAATATCAAAATACTCTAAAAGATGACAAAACATTCCAAAAAAAAGAAATATATAAATAATGGCATCAATGATTTTAACCACCAATTTTTGAAGTATATAATTTCCTGAAAACAATAATATTAATAACTTTGGAGTTGAGAAGAAAAGACAAATAACTATAATTACAATTAAAATATAATACAAATAAAACCTATGTTGAAAAAAAATGTTTTTATTATAATTTTTTTGAATTGCAAAGAGCACGAAAAACAGACAGAAAAAAAGTCTACCAAAACTTATAATATTAGCTAAAAAATTATAGTCAATTTGAAAATTAATAAAATACTGATTAATAACATTACTTCCCAAAATGATTGTCTTATATTCAGATAATAAACCTCCGGTTTTCAAGTAGTAAAGATAAAAGCCACTTAGAAGAACTAGAAAACTTAAATACATCAAGACGGGTAATATGGCTTTTTTCAATTTAGAGAAAAAGCAGACTAAAAAAATATTTATAGAAAATAATATAAAAATTCCTAAAAGCATTTTATCCCTTTCCTTTTATTATTTTTGTTCAACTGCTTTTTCCATGTAGTCCCAAATTATATAGTTATCAATTTCAATTGGAAATTTTATCCTTCCTGTATTTATGAATCCCTCCAATTGTTTTTTATATAAAGCACTTAAGGTACCATCAGAAAGCGACTTTTTTAGCTGATTTGAATTCATTAATATATATGAATTTGATTGCCTATTGATTAAGTTATAATCCTTCCCTAATAGTTCTGACGTCCATTTAGCAACCTGTTCTTTGTTATCTTCCCAATAATCAAGAGATTTTCCTAAAGCCCTTGTAAAAGCTTTCACAGTTTTCTGATTTGCCAAAATAAAATCTTCGCTTGCAGCCCAGCTTGAAATTGAACAGTAAGTATTAATAAAATCCGATGAATCTGCCAAGATTTGAAAATCTCCGCCCATTTTATCTTCTAAAATATATCTATAAGTATCCCAAACACTAACGGCGTCTACCTTACTGTTAAGCATTGCTGTTAAACATCCATTCATATCCATATTTATAATTTTTATATCATTTCCGATAAGATCAGATTGCTCCATTGCAAGTTTCAAAAAATTTTCACCTGATGTTCCTAATGAAGTAGCAACAATTTTATGTTCAAGATCTTTTACTGTATTAAATCCATTTTTTTTACTTGTAATAATACCTTCAGAATTTCCAATATTCTGAAAATAAATTATCTTTATCTGTCCGTTTGTTGATAACACCGTTGATTCTGAGCCTAAATAACCCAATTGAATATTACCAGAAGTCATTGCAGCTATTTCTGGGTGACCAGAAATAAATGGAACAAATTTAACATTTAGACCTTCCTCTTCGAAAAATCTCATATTTTTATCAATTGCTGCGACTGCGGCCCCTGCAAAATCCATATGATAAGCTACATTTATAGTTATCATTCCTTCTTTATTAATGGGATTAAACATACCGACTGCTATTTGCATTGAAGAAAAAATAACAATAATCAAGATATACCAGAAAATTAATTTTTTCATTGGATTATTATCCGCTCTATATCAATTATAGTCAAGAAAAACTTAATAACGACGAATAGACTAAATATCTCTGTTAATTTAGAGGGGATACATATCTTCTTCTTTTTTTAAAAGGAGTATAAAAAATGCTACTTACGAAAACGGTTATTCAAGGATATTATTGATTATAGTTAAAAACAAAACGGAGGTTTTTATGAAAAAATTATTTATTTTATTACTGCTAACCATAACTCTAGTTATGCCAGTTTTTGCAAGTGGTTCTAATGAAAAACTAGCGGATTCCAACTCTGATAAAAAAATCACCTTACATTTTCTGGGAATGGCTCAGGCTGCTTACTCAGAACAGAATGTTAATGACATGACAGCAGATTTTATGAAAGAAAATCCAAACATTCTTGTTGAGACAGAATTTGTTCCTTATGAGGAACTTAGAAACAAAACTCTATTATCTTATGGTTCAAAAACTCCTTATGATGTAGTTCTAGTCGATGATATTTGGTTCTCTGAATATAATAAAAAACAGTTGCTAAATAATATCTCAGAAAAAGTTCCACAGAATTATAAAGATGGAATACTAGAAGGTGGATGGAATTTTGTAACAAAAAAAGGAAATATAATTGGACTTCCATGGTTTCTAGATTCAATGTATTTATATTACAATAAAGCACTTTTAAAAAAAGCTGGATTTAATAATCCACCAACAAGTCTTGAAGAATTAGCCACCATGGCAAAAACAATGAAAGAGAAAGGCATTATTGATAGTCCTATAGTATTAAGCCTTGCCCAAGCTGAAGCTCTTATGTGTGTGTATTCTAATATTCTTGAAGCTTATGGTGGAAACTACCTAAATGCACAAGGAAAATATAGCTTAGATACTACTGGAGGCTTAGAAGCTTTGAATTATTTACTTTCTTTAAAAGAAGCAGGTACACTTAATAAAAGTTCCTTAGAATATCTAGAAGAAGATGTAAGAAGAGTTTTTTCAAATGGAGATGCCGCTTTTGCAATTAACTGGTCATATATGTATGGACTAGCCAAAGATCCTGCAGAAAGCCAAATAAATTCTGATGATGTTGGTATAATGGTAATACCTGGAGCTGAAGGTATTAAAAAAAGTGCTGCAATGAGTGGCTCAATGGGCTTAGGTGTTATTTCTAAAACTACTAATCCTGATGCTGCTTTAAAGTATGCACTCTATCTCTGTAGTAAAAAAGTTCAAGATCAATATTCAAATCTTCAATTACCAGTCTGGAAAGATTCATATGATGACCCTAAAATTCAGGCAGGACGAAAAGATTTAGTTTTGGCTGCAAAAGAAGCTTTCTCAATAATGAATGCTCGTCCAAGCGATCCTAATTATCAAGAAACTAGTTCTATTTTCCAAACATACATACAAAAAGCACTTTATGGCGAATTATCACCAGAAGAAGCACTAAAAGATGCAGTTCAAAAGGTTAATAACATTAATTAATACTATTATCCTTGGTTCTTTATTAGAGAACCAAGGATGATAAATATAATTATTATGAAGCATAATGAGAGGGCTGAGACTTCTATTATGTAAATGTTGTTTAAGAAAATAATGAAAAAATACTTTAACGGAGGTAGAAAGCAATTTCAGTATATTTGAAGAAATTGTTATTAAAAATGGAAGAAGATATTTCAAATAAATATTCAATACTAATTGCCCCAATGGTTTTTATTATGCTAACAGTTATTGGGTGGCCATTAATTAGAACAATATTGATGAGTTTTACAAATGAAGGACTTATGAATCTTGATCCAGTAAAAATAGTTGGTATAGAAAATTATACTAATGCATTTCAAAATAAAGATTTTCTTTCATCTTTAAAAATATCAGGTATTTTCGCCTTTGCCGTTGTAACATCAGAAATGATTTTAGGAACCACAGTAGGCTTATTAGTAAACCAACCTTTTAAAGGTCAGAAAATAGTTAGAGCTTTGCTTATTGTTCCTTGGGCTCTTCCAACCGTAGTAAATGCTATGATGTGGAAATTAATTTACAATCCTGAATATGGAGCACTTAACTCTATGCTTTATCAAATGAACATAATTCCAAATTATGTAAGTTGGCTAAGTACACCAAGCAAAACGCTCGGGGCTATAATTTTCGCAGATGTTTGGAAAAATTTTTCTTTGGTTTCAATGATAGTTCTAGCTAGTCTCCAAAGTATTCCCGGACATCAAATAGAAGCAGCAAAAATTGATGGTGCAAATGCAATCCAAAGATTTAGGTATGTAACACTCCCTCATATTCTTCCTTCACTTCAAGTTGCTCTTGTTTTAAGAATTATTGAAGCGGTAAAAGTATTTGATATTATCTACATCATGACTAAAGGAGGACCTGCAAACAAAACTAGATCTGGTACAATTTTTATTTATCAGGAAGCTTTTACTAACTCGAGACTTGGTTCTGGAGCAACTTATGCGGTTCTTTTGGTATTCTTTATACTGATTATTATCATGATATATATGAAACTATTGAAGAAAAAGGATAATTAAATTATGAATAATAAAAGAATAATGCAAAAGATTTTGTTATATATTGCAGTAATTGTACTTCTAATCTATATAATTTCTCCTTTTTTATGGCTAATAATAATGTCTATAAGCTCCTCAACTGACCTAAGTACAAAACCTTTAAATTGGCTCCCTAAAAAAATTGATTTATCTTCTTATAAAGAACTTCTTCATATGGGTAAAAATACGCACGGTGAATCATTTTTATTTGGTCTTAGAAATAGCTTTATTACAGCAATTACAACAGTTTTTATTTCACTTTTAGTGACTTTCCCTGCAGCATGGGTATTTTCAAGATATCCTAATAAAAGAAATATCATTTTAAAAATTGCGATAGTAACATTTATGCTTCCACCTGTCGCATATGCCTTACCAATATATAAAACACTTTCAACGATAGGATGGTTAGATAATTCATTTGCTCTAGCATTTGTATATTGTACTCTTGTAATGCCTTTTTGTGCATGGCTAACAAAAGAAAATATGGATGCTATTCCCTTTGAATTAGAAGAATCAGCAATAATTGATGGTG
The DNA here is from genome assembly GCA_016649775.1 of Spirochaetaceae bacterium. GTDB lineage: Bacteria > Spirochaetota > Spirochaetia > Sphaerochaetales > Sphaerochaetaceae > Pleomorphochaeta. The sequence goes on along the minus strand of JAENWY010000121.1, from coordinate 1,268 downwards.
CAGGTCTTTTTACCAGATTATTTAAAATTGTTCTCCCTTTAATGATGCCAGCTATCGGAACAGTAGCATTATTAGCTTTACTAATGTCCTGGGATGAATATTTTTATGCAATGCTTTTCACAAATAGTAATAATGCTATTACACTCCCTGTAGTAATTGCCAATCTGGCTTCAGGAAGACAAGCTAACTATGGACTTATTGCCACGGGCGGAGTTATTGCTGCTGCACCTCCTGTTATTATTGGTTTATTACTTCAAAAATCTCTTATAAGTGGTTTGACAGCTGGAGGAGTAAAAGGATGAGCATATTAATAGGTTTTGATATTGGAGGAACCAATGTTAAATATATGTGTACAACTGATAATTTTGAATTTCTTGAAAAGGGTTCATTTCCAACAGAGTCAGAAAAAGGAATTGATTGTATAATTAATAAATTTTTGGCGATTCATCACCAAGTAGAAAATAAATATGAAAAAAAAGTTTTGGCTATTGGTATTGGATGTACTGGGCCAATTGATATTGAGACGGGGATTATTCAAAATCCATATACTCTACCAGGACTTGAGAATCAAATATTTAGAGACAAAATGGAACAAAAGCTTGGGATAAAAATCTATATCGATAACGATGCAAATACTGCTCATTTAGGAGAAATTTCTAAAAATAAAATACTAATACACAACTCTATAATGATAACTTTTGGGACTGGTATAGGATGTTCAATTTATATTAATGATAATTTTTTAAGAGTTAATGGAAAAAAACATCCAGAAATTGGACACACAATTGTAAGTACTTCGAACACTAATGAGAAATGTTATTGTGGAAAAATTCATTGTGCTGAAAATATACTTTCAGGTACAGCTTTGAATAGAGATTCACGAAAGTTATTTGGTATGACTCCTGAACAGGTATTTGATAATCCTAACACGAAAGAAAAGGAGATATTTGTTCAAAATATTAAGAGAGCGTTGTATGAAGTAGTTTTACAACTCTCAATAATCTTCGAACCAGAAGAAATTATAATTGGAGGTGGATTAGAGTCATTTTACTCCCAATATCTTATAAAAGATCTTAAAGATAAGATTTCCAGTATGCTACCAGTTTTTGGAAAAACAAACATTAGGACCTCCCTACTAAAAAATGAGGCAGGTTCTTTTGGTGCAATTTGTACAATAATAGAAAATCAAAAAAGGAAAGAAATATGAAAGAAATGTTAGAACGTTATAGTTGTCTTCTTGAAGACAAAAAAGGTATTGAAGACATAAT
>JAENWY010000223.1 GCA_016649775.1 Spirochaetaceae bacterium | reverse complement strand
TTCATTCTTAAAGGTAATTACAATGTTATAGATGGAATTACTCTTGGATTAAAATTGGGATATATTTATCAATGGAATAAAGATCATATAGTAGGAAATACTCATTCAAGTTTCCAAGATGTTATGAGTATTAGCTTTGATTTGATCAAATTGATGAATTTGAAGTTTTAACGAATAAATATAACTAATTTGACAATTTTATTGTGAAAAGAGTAATAATCCTAAAAATATAATTATTTAGAGAGCAATTTAAATACATTTTATAATATTAACACTTTTTTAACATATTCCATATAATTATTATATGGATTAAATATTAAATAAACAAATCCTTTCGGTATAAGAAATTAAATAGTTAAAAATATATTAAAAAATATCTTATTCATATGAATTCTATTTAAATATAGAGGTAATATATTATCTATGTTAAAATAGTTCTATAAATGATAAAAATGTACCATTGCGTTATGCATTAGAATATGCTCCCTCTATTGATATTTTTTTATCGGTTGTGTATAATTAAAACATAAATTAAAGAAATATAAGAAATAAAATAAGAATAACAATGAGTTATTCTAAAGGAATATAAAAATGGACAAAGAGAAAAAATTAATCGTAGCAAATGTAATTGATACATTAAACGAAACATTCAGCGGAGCTGATCTTAATACTTTATTGAACCAAATAGAAGGTCATAAATATTTTCTCGACAAACAACTAAACATTAGTGTAACTTTTGAACAAGCTGCCTTTTCTTGGATGGAAAATGTTTATAAGCCAATTGCATTAGAAATGGATAATTTCTTAACAATTGTCAGTTTTAGCAATAAAGAAAAAAATCAACTTTTCTTTGAATTATGTGATCATCAATTGCTTTTATCAATTAATTCTAATAAAACAATTGAGGCTCATTATGCGGTACAGAATTATTGCATACAATATGGTAGCTCAATAGGAAAATTCTTCTCACACTTCGTTAAAAAGACAGCATAAGAATAATTTAAAATCAATTTGTATAATCATAAAAAAGTCTTGGGTAGTTTACTCAGGGCTTTTTTTCAAATAAATTCGTAATAATGGATACATATGTAATCGTTATTATACAAACTATTATTCGACTTTGTATTATTTGTTAATAAATAAAAATATTTATTTTTTTTATGGATATTTTTATGTTTAAGTATTAGAATAAATTTCAATGGTGTCAAATACTTATATATTTTGGTATAAAGTAATTATATATACCTAACTTTTATGTAAATTTGAGTTAAAAGACAAGGAGTTATTAGATGATTTGTGTAGATTTAAATACTTATTGTCCTTTCCCTGGTGAAAGTGGCAATATAAGAAAAGCAATGGATTGGTTACTTAAGCAAAATCTAAATGAGCTTGTAAAAGGTAGATATTCTATTGAAGATGATAAAATTTTTGCACTTGTTTCAGAATACAAGGCAAAAGAAATAAAGGATTGTCAGTATGAGTTTCATAGAAAATATATTGATATTCAGGTACTAATTGAAGGACATGAATTAATTTATGTAACTCCTTTAAGTAGTATCGATACTTTAACGGAATATGATAAATCTAGAGATATTGCATTCGGTAATGCAGTCAATGGTTCAAAGATTGAAACTGTTATCATGGGTGTTGGCCACACTGTAATTTTATATCCTGAAGATGCACATCTTCCAGGTATAAGAATTGAAGGTTATGAAGCAATTGTAAAGAAAATTATTATAAAAGTTGCTGTAGAATAATTTTTCAAACATTTTATATATTTAAAAAGAGGCTCTTAGTTAATAAATAAGAGCCTACATTATGTTTAAAGAATAGTATTTAATTCTTTTCTTCTGGAATCATCTCTAATGTTTCGTTAGCAGGTGGAATTAATTTACTAAATGCAAAGAAACTAATTAGACTTATTGGAAGTGCCCATAGAATTGGTTCTAAACCAAGAGGTTGGTAACCAGTTCTTTCTAAAATAATCAATGCAACGCTTCCTAAAATTAATGAAGCAATTGTACCTGCCGCAGAAGCCTTTTTCCAATATAAACCGATAATATATGGGAAGAATGCACCAGCAGCTCTTAGAGAGAAGGCAAACATTAATACGTTAATAATTGACCCAGTATTGAATAGTGCAAAAAGATAAGCTAATATTCCTATGATGGCCATTGTAATTTTTGTAACTTTCATTACATTTATATTATCAGCATCTTTGTTTAGATAAACTTTATAAACTTCATTACCAAAAATAGCACCAGCACCTAATAAATCAGAGTCTGCACTACTCATAGTAGCTGAAATAATACCTGCAAATAATATACCAACAACAATAGCTGGCATTGTATTCATAGCTAGATAAGGAAGAGCATATTTTGCACCACCTTGAAGTATAATTCCATTATCGATTTTACCCATATTAACAAGAGCTAATGTGATAATACCTAATATAGTAGGAATAAATGCAAATACTAAATTGATAATTGCAGAAATAATAGAACCTTGTACTGCCGTCTTTTCGTCTTTAGCAGCATATAATCTTGATACAGCTTCTTGTCCAACAGAAAATGAAGCAATATACATAACAATAAGTGCAATGATTGTAGAGGGGCTAATTCCCTTGAACATATTAAATGTTCCTTTAGGAACATTGGCAACAACATTATTCATACCACCAGCTAAGCTTAAAGAGAATGGAATGGCTAACGCCATACCAATAACAATTAAGAATACCTGTACGAAATCTGTTAATGTAACACTCCATAGACCACCCATGATTGCATAAATGGTAACTACAATAGCAACAATTGTAACGGCCATAGCATAACTCATTCCTAACATGATAGAAAGAATTGTAGCAGATGCAATAAACTGTACAGCTGTTAAACCAATTAATGGAATCATCATTATTAAAGTGGTAATCAAACCAGAGGATTTACCATATCTTCTTCTGAAGTATTCAGGAACTGTTTTTACTTCAGCTCTTCTTAATTTAGGTGCAAATATTGATAAAATAATAAAAGCAATACCCATTGCAATTACATACCATGATGCTGATAAACCCCATGAACCATATGATTTTTCAACAACACCTAAAGAACTACCTCCACCAATTTCTGTAGCAGCTAAAGTACCCGCTAAAAGAATTGGTCCTAATCTCCTTCCCGCTAAAACAAAGTCCTCATTACTCTTAACTTTCTTTGAAGAGTAATATCCTATTCCTAGCATGGCTATTAAATATATTACTACGATTGCAACAACTAAAACATTCATTCAACATATCTCCTTATTTATCAATTTTAGTGAAATCATATTCTATGCATATGTAATTGTAAAGAAATTAAATATTTATACACATAGGAATAATTTTGAAATATATATATAATGATTAGATACATTTATTATGTGTATTGTAGTTAATCATAAAACTTACTTTTTTAATATGTTTTATAAATTCTATTAAATGTAGGCTAGTTGATGATTATTTAGCCTTTTTAGTATATATAATATGGGAATAATTGAATTTAGTTATTAAATATTTAGTTAATTATAATTATGAGATATAATAAAATTTATGATTAAGATAATAAAGTTAAAGATATAATGTTGAGAAATCCTTCTAATTATATAGATTATAAATGACATATATTTATTATTTAGAATTTTCAGTAATTTTAATATTGTTTATGTTTGTTAAGTATATGATTATAAAAATACTAGAATATTAATTGGAATAAAATACTCAAAAAAAGTTGATATATATCAATTAAAGAC
>JAENWY010000012.1 GCA_016649775.1 Spirochaetaceae bacterium | reverse complement strand
CCAACACCAAGTGGTAAAGTAGCATATGCTAAAGCTTTTCAAATACAAATGTTACATGAAAACCCTTTAAGACCAGAGTGTCTTCTCCAAAGAGCAGATAATAGATATGTCCTTCAAAATCCTCAGCCACCTCGTCTAACACCCATTCAATTCGATGAATATTATGAATATCCTTATACTCGTTTAGCACATCCTGATTATGATAAAAATGGTGGAGTTCCAGCATTAAAAGAAGTCCAATTCTCTATGACAAGTAATAGAGGTTGTCTTGGTGCATGTTCTTTCTGTGCCATCACCTCCCATCAGGGAAGAATGATCCAAATTAGAACAAAGGAATCATTAGTAAGAGAGGCTACAACCCTTTCAAAGATGAAAGATTTTAAAGGTTATATACATGATCTTGGTGGACCTACTGCAAACTTCCAAGGCCCAGCTTGTAAAAAGCAATTAACAAAAGGTCCTTGTGATGTTAAACAATGTTTATTCCCAGAACCCTGTAGTAATTTACTAGACACTCATGAACATTATTTAGAAATATTAGATGCAGTAGCTGCTGTTCCTGGAGTTAAGAAAGTCTTCATAAGATCTGGAATTAGATTTGATTATTTAATGAAAGTTTGTGAACCAAGTACTAGGAAGAAATTCATGAAACATTTAATTGAAAAGAATGTTAGTGGTCAATTAAAGATAGCACCTGAGCACGTAGATCCCCAGGTATTAGATATAATGGGTAAGCCTAAAGTAGATATATATCTTGATTTTATTGATGAATATAAAAAGGTTAATGATGAATTAGGACTAAAACAGTATACTGTCCCTTATTTTATTGCGGCTCATCCAGGTTCAACTCTAGAAAGTGCTATTAATCTTGCTCTTCATGCTAAATCAGTTGGATTTGTTCCAGACCAAGGTCAAGAATTTTATCCAACTCCAGGTACTGTTTCAACTTGTATGTATTATACCGGCATAGATCCAAGACCAGGTAGGAATTTTGCATCTGTTTACATTCCTGAAGGAAGAGAGAGACGCCTTCAAAGAGCTATTCTTCAGTATAATAAACCTGAAAATGCGGCTCTTGTAAGAGAAGGATTAATTAAGGCAAAACGAGAGGATTTGATAAATGTTCTTAAAGCTCCTTATCGAGCAGGAAGTAGAAGTTTTAGAGAGCCTATTGTTCGAGAAGATAGAGTAAATAATAAACAAAGGGATAATCACAGTAATAAATTCAATGCAAAAAATCGAAATAATAGTCGATAGAATATGAGTTTTAGTATTATTATTTAAAATAAATTGACACTTTACCAATATATAGGTAAAGTGTTTATTAATTAATACTTGTATAAATATACATATAATGAATACGGGGGAAAAAATGTCAAATAAAGAAAAAGACTGGTCAAACTTAGGTTTTTCATATCAGCCAATTGCCAAAAGATTCGTTGCGACTTTTAAAGATGGTCAATGGGACGAAGGAAAACTAGTTGATGATCCAAATATTACAATCAGTGAAAGTGCTGGAGTACTTCAGTATGCTCAAACTTGTTTTGAAGGCTTAAAAGCAAAGTATTCAAAAGAAGGTAATCTTGTAGTATTTAGACCTGAATTAAACGCAAAACGTATGTATGATACTTGTGAAAAACTTTGTATTCCTCCTGTTCCTGTAGAATTATTTTTAAAAGCAGTAGGAGAAGTTGTTAAAGCTAATCCTGAATCAGTACCTCCTTATGGTAGTGGTGCATCATTATATATAAGACCTTTTGTTTTTGGTAGCGGACCTGTAATTGGTGTAGCACCATCATCTGAGTATACTTTTAGAGTATTTGGAACTCCTGTAGGACCTTATTTTAAAGGCGGCTTAAAACCAATTAAATTAATGGTTAGTGAATTTGATAGAGCTGCTCCTCGTGGAACAGGTCATGTAAAAGCTGGTTTAAATTACGCTATGAGTATTTATGCAGGTCAATTAGCACATAGTCGTGGCTTCAATGAAAATATGTTTCTTGATGCTCAGACCAGAACATTTGTTGAAGAGACTGGTGGTGCTAACTTCTTGTTTGTAACTAAAGACGGAAAGATTGTTACTCCTAAGAGTCCTTCGATATTACCATCAATTACTAGAATATCTTTAGTAACTGTTGCAAAAGATATTTTACATCTTGAGATTGAAGAACGTCCTGTTCTATTTACTGAATTAGAGGACTTTGTAGAATGTGCTCTTTGTGGAACAGCTGCTGTTATTAGTCCAGTTGGAATGGTTCACTCGGATGAGAAGGATATCTTCTTCCCAACAGGAATGGAACAACCTGGTCCAATTACTCAAAAATTATATGATACTTTAACTGGTATTCAAATGGAAGAAATTCCAGCTCCAGAGGGTTGGATTAGAATTATCAAATAAGAATTAAAATTTAATAAATTAAAAGGCATCTATTAAATTAGGTGTTTTTTTTATGCCGTTTGATAATGATATGATTAAATTATTAAAATTTAAAGCTAAAAAATACCTAGCTACAAGAGCTAGGTAATGAAGTTAAAGTTATTTATATTCTATAAAGCAGATACAAGAATCTTAATTAAGAATAATGCTGCAACAACCCAAGTCATTATAGAAATATCTTTTTTGTTTCCTGTAAAGAATTTTAGAATTACAAAACTTAACATACCAAACATAATACCATCAGAGATAGAATATGCAACTACCATAAAGATAATTGTTAAGAAAGCAGGAACTGCCTCTGAAATATCTGAGAAGTCGATATCTGTTACTGGAGTAATCATTAATACACCAACATAAATCAAAGCTGCAGCAGTAGCTGCTGATGGGATTGATTCAAAGATTGGACCTAAGAATAATGAAACTAAGAATAGTACTGCAACTGTAACAGCAGTTAAACCAGTTCTACCACCAGCGATAACACCAGCAGAAGATTCTACAAAGGTTGTAACTGTTGATGTACCTAGAATAGCACCACAAGTTGTACCAATAGCATCAGCAAATAAAGCTTCTTTACAGTTTGGAATAGAACCATCGGTTTGAATCATATCTGCTTTTGTAGCACATCCAATTAAAGTTCCAACTGTATCAAACATGTCAACAAATAAGAATGTAAAACATACAACAACAAAGTCAACTGATAACATCTGAGGGAAAACATGTTTGAAAGGGAAGAAGTATGGTGCTGCTGGAGTAAAAGTACCACCTGCGTATTGAGTAATACCAAAAGGAATACCAATAACAGTAATAATTAACATACCAAATAGAATTGAACCATTAACTCCTTTGTGAGCTAATATAGCAATTAAAGCTACACCTAATAGAGCAAGTAATGGAGTACCTTTGAACCAAACTGGATTTAGTCCAACAAGAGTTGCACCACCAATAATGATACCAGCATTCTGCATACCAATGAAAGCAATAAATAATCCGATACCAACGGAAATAGCTTTTTTCATGTTAGATGGAATACTGTTAACAATAGCTTCACGAATGTTAAAGGCAGTTAGAAGTAAGAAGATAATACCTTCTACAAATACTGCAGCTAAAGCGAATTCCCAAGTCTTACCCATGCCCATAACAACGGTATAAGTTAAAAATGCGTTTAGTCCCATACCAGGTGCTAAAGCAAAAGGAAGATTTGCTAAAAGACCCATAATTAAAGTAGCTAAAGCCCCAGCTATTGCTGTTGCAGCAAATACTTTGTGTGCATCCATACCCGCCTGTGATAGAATCGAAGGGTTAACTGCGAGAATGTAAGCCATTGTCAAGAATGTGGTTACACCTGCTAAAATTTCTGTTCGTACACTTGATTTTCTTTCTGTAATTTTAAAGAACTTATCCATATGCACTCCTTATTTAATAGTGATTGATTAATGAAATCATACCATTTAATACCAAATAAGTACAGAATAATTTTACATTTTGTTGCAATTTGTTGCTACATAAAGAGATATTAACCTTCATTTTGTTCAGCACCTAGCCTATAAAAAGATATAATTATTTTGATTTCTTAGCATTTGAGTTATTTTTATGAATTTTTTTGATAAATAGTTAAATAATTTATTGATATTTTACTTGTTAGCTTAAAAAAGAAGTGCTAAAATAACTTAATTACGAGTAAGAGTAAAAGTGAAAAATGAGGCAGTAATTATGAATAGAATAGAAAGTGATAAATTAAACGAAATTTCATCTAAAAGAACTAAAGCAGATCTTTGTATACGAAATGCAAAAGTAGTTGATGTATTTAATAGAGAAGTTTTTGAAAGTGATATTTTGATTAGTGGTAAGTATTTTGCAGGTTTTGCAAAGAAAGGTGAAGGCCTTGCAAAGGTTATTAAAGATGCAAAAGGCAGTTATGTTATACCTGGATTTATAGACTCACACGTTCACATTGAATCTTCACATTGCTCTCCATCTGAATTTTCAAATTTATTAATACCAAATGGAGTAACAACTGTTATTGCTGACCCTCATGAAATTTGTAATTGCAGTGGTCTCTCTGGTCTTGATTATATGCTAGAAGCATGTGAGAGGCTTCCCTTAAATGCCTATTTCATGATTCCCAGTTGTGTTCCTGCAACTTCAGTGGAACATTCAGGTGCTATAATATTAGCTAAAGACATAGAAACAAGAATTAACAATGACAGAGTATTAGGTCTTGGTGAAATGATGGATTACCCTGGGGTTATTAGTGGAAATAAAATGATTCATGATAAACTGCAAGTTGCACGTGATCACCATAAAGTCATTGATGGACACTCTCCTAATATATACAACACTGATTTAGATACCTATGCCGCTAGTGGTATTTTAACCGATCATGAATGTGAAAATGCGCAAGAACTTCAAGACAGAGTTAGACGTGGTATGTATGTAATGGTTAGACAAGGTACTGTTTGCCAAGATGAAACTAATTTACTAAAAGGTGTTACGGAGCAAAACTATCATAGATGTCTGTTTTGTACAGATGATAGACAAGCTGAATCTCTTGTTAATGAAGGAAGTATTAACAATAATGTTAGATTAGCTGTTAGTGAGGGCTTAGATCCTCTTATGGCCATTAATATGGCAAGTATTAATAGTGCCACTTGTTATCATCTTAAAAGCTTAGGGGCCATAGCTCCTGGATATATAGCCTCCTTTTCAATTACGCCTAATCTCAAAGATTTTAATATGGAAGAAGTTTATGTTGAAGGACAATTAGTAGCAGTAAATGGTAAAATTTTAAAAGAATCAGAACCAATGGATTTACCTTCGTCAATTGAATCAAAGATAAATATTAAGAATTTTTCAAAAGACAGACTTAAATTAAAACTTAAGAAAAATAAGGTAAGAACCATCGATATTATCCCAGGTGGAGTAGTTACTGCAGCAGGAGAGGCCTCTGTAATTGTCAAAAACGGAGAGTTTATTTATGATCCTTCTCAAGATATTGCAAAAATTGCAGTAATTGAGAGGCATCATGGAACTGGAAATGTTGCAGTGGCTTTATTAAGAGGTTATGGAATTAAGAGTGGAGCAATAGCAACTTCAGTAGCTCATGATTCACATAATATTATTGTTTGTGGAACAACCGATAATGATATGGAATTAGCTGTTAATGAATTAGTCAGAATTGGTGGAGGAATGGCTATTGCAGATAAAGGAAGAATAATTGGATCTTTTGCTCATCCTATTGCAGGATTAATGAGTTGTGAAAAAGCGCCTGTAATAATTGATTCTCTTACAAATTTATCTAATTTAGCTCATAATGAATTAGGAGTATCAAGACTCTTAGATCCCTTTATGACACTCTGTTTTATGTCACTACCTGTTATACCTGTTTATAAAATAACAGATATGGGTTTGTTTGATGTAAGAAAATTTGATTTTGTGGATATAGAACTGTAATTAGTTTTCTATATTAATTTATTTTTATTTAATAAAATACACGTGAAAAAGGTGTTCCATTTATATTAAAAAACAGAAGATAGTAAAAGGGTCCTATCTTCTGAAAAATAATAATAAATGGAGGAATAATAATTATCTAATTACTCTTCCAGATCCATTTCCATTCATAAGTTTTGTAACTTCATCTAAGCTACTGTAGTTGATATCTCCATGAATTGAGTGACATAAACAAGAAGCAGCTACTGCAAAAGATATTGCACTTTGTGGATTATTTAATTTATCATCTGTTAATGCAAAGACTAAACCTGCAGAAAATGAATCTCCACCGCCAACTCTATCAATTATATTTTTAATTTCATATGGAGTATAATTTCCGTTGTCTTCTGGAGCAAAATAAGCTTTTTCTTCATTACAATCATAAAGAATAGCACCCCATTTATTGAAGGAAGCTGAAACACTTTCACGTAGAGTGAAGGCAACTTTAGAAACATTTTTATATTGTCTTTTAACTTCTTTAGCTACATTTACATAGGAAGAAATATTTAATGAACCACTAGTCACATCATTGTTTTCTTCTCTAATATCTAATACATCAGAAGCGTCTTCTTCATTACCAATAACTACATCGATAAATGGCATAATCTTCTTCATGGTATCTCTTGCTAAATCTTTTTTCTTTAAATCTTTTCCCCAGTTCCAAAGTTTTCCTCTGTAGTTTAAATCAAAAGAAACATTAATATTTTGTTTCTTGGCTTCTTTAACTATTTCAAGAGTTGCCTCGGCACATTCTTTTGAAAGGGATGGTGTGATACCACTTAGATGTAACCAATTGCAACCTTTAAGAGCATTTGCAAAGTCATATTCTTTATAATTAGTCATTGAGAAAGTTGACCAAGATCTATCATATATAACATTACTAGGTCTTTGGTTGGCACCGGATTCTAAAAAGTATAGACCAAATCTACCTTCATCTCTTAATTTAATATCACATTCAATATCAAGGCTTTTTAAGAATTTTATACATGAAGTCGAGATTATATTGTTAGGAAGAGCACTAATATACTTGCTTTTTCTTCCTAAAATTGAAAGAGAAGCAGCAACATTAGCCTCTGCTCCTGCAAATGTAAGAGCCATATTTCCCGGCATAACCTGTGTAAATCTTTTATTATCTTCGGCCTCGAAGCGACCCATTATTTCACCAAATGTTGCAATTTTCATTATTTTCTAATCTCCTTAAGCATCGTCATAGCTTCATTAGCATTTTGTTCAATTATTTTATATTCTTTATTATTGATTAAATTAGTATTTGCAATCCAACTACCACCAATACAACTGATAATATCGTTTTTTAGATAATCTTTTGAATTTCCAATATTAACACCACCAAGAGGTAGATATTTTATTCCTAGATATTTGTAAGGACCATTAATTGCATTTAAGTATTTTAATCCACCGATACTTTCAGCTGGGAAGAATTTTAAAAATTTAACATTATATTCAAGAGCTGTTTCAATATCAGAGGCAGTTGTGATACCTGGTGCAAATGGAAGTGATATGCTAAGAGCTTCATCCATTACTTTTCTGTTTAATCCAGGTGCTACTGCAAAATCTGCACCAGCAGCTTTTACTTCTCGAATTTGATCAACTTTAATAACTGTACCCGCACCAATTAATACCTTAGGGAATTCTTTTTTTACAAGCTTAATTGCATCAAGAGAAATTGGCGTCCTCTGTGCTAATTCAATTGCACTGATTCCTGCATTTACTAATGCTTGCATTGTAGGGATAACTGTAGTAATATCCTCAAAAACAACTACAGCAACTATACCAGCTCTTGTTAATTTATCAATTAAATCTTGTGGGAAAATTTCGCTCATTTAAAATACCTCTCTATGTTATGTTTTATAAGCATATTATATATAAGAAATAAAATTATTGTCAATATAAATAAAACGCTGTTTTGAAAATAATAAAATAATGTTTTATCTTCTATAAAAAAATAATATTTTATCTTTACAAACTAACAAAGTAACATGTATTATAAAAAAATGGATAATAAAAATAATAATGTAGCATCCGTTGAAAAAGTATTTGCAATAATTGAGATTTTAGCTGATAAAAGAGAAATAGCCTTAGTTGATTTATCAAAGAAATTATTTATGTCAAAGTCAACTTTATTTAGGTTTTTACAAACAATGAAAGATTTAGGTTATGTTAACCAAGATAAAGCTACCGAAAAATATTCACTCAATACTAAATTGTATGGAATATCTTCAAATGCACTAGGAACTTCTGATATAACAAAAATAGCCAATCGATATGTGCACAATTTATCAAGAGATTTAAAAGAAACTGTTCATATAGCACTTTTAGATGTAGAGTCTAAACAAATTATTTATATATATAAAGAGAACTTTAATTACTCTCTAACTATGATGAGCCAGGTAGGAAAAAAAGCACCTCTTCATTGTACGGGTCTTGGTAAAATATTGTTATCATATTGTGATGAAGAAACAGTATCTAAAATACTAAAAGATTATAATTATGAATTATTTACCGCACATACTATTAAAAATGAAGCGATGATGAGAGAAGAACTTGATAGAATTAAAAATCAGGGTTATGCAGAAGATATTAATGAACATGAGGAAAATGTTCACTGTATTGCAGCTCCCATTTTTGATCAATTTAATAATGTAGTTGCAGCAATTAGTGTATCATGGTCAGAGTATAGATTTGGATTGATGAAAAAAGAAGAATCGTTGGAAAAAATATTAAACTGTGCAATTCAAATATCAAAAGATTTAGGATATTATTCAAAATAGTCATCTTTTTTGTTCTATAGCCTTCGTAACTACTACTAATTCTATAAACTTTACTTGAAAAGTCGAATAATTAGTAGTATTTTTACCACACTAGACAAGGAGATGACAATGTCAACAAAATACACACTTTCTCAAGAAATAATAAACTTAAGAGCCAATATCGTTAGATTATCAGCATCCTCAAATGAAGATAGAATTAAAGCTTTAAAACTAATGGCTAAGGGGTTAGTACAAGATAGAACTGAAATTTTTAAGGCCAATGACAAGGATATGGAATTAGCTAAAGATGAAAATACAAAAGAATCTTTAGTTGCAAGGTTAAAATTTGATGAGCATAAAATGGATAGTGTTTTAGCTGGCATTAAAATGGTTGCAAATAGTGAAGATCCAATCGGTAGTGTCCAAGAGAGAACTCTTTTAGATAATGATTTATTATTAGAAAAAGTTAGTTTTCCTTTAGGTGTTATTGGCATGATTTTTGAAGCTCGTCCAGATGCTCTTGTTCAAATTATTTCTCTTTGTTTAAAGAGTGGTAATGGTATTGTTCTTAAAGGTGGCAAAGAGGCTATGGCGTCAAATAGAGCACTTGTTAAATCAATAAAGAATTCCTTAAAAGCTTCTGCTATTGGTAATAACTGGATTCTATTAATTGAAAGTCATGAAGATGTTGATACACTTTTAAAGATGGATGGTTATATTGATTTATTAATACCTCGAGGTTCTAATAAATTTGTTAGATATGTTATGGATCATACAAACATTCCTGTAATGGGACACAGTGATGGTATTTGTGCAATTTATGTTGATGAGAGTGCAGATATTAATCAAAGTGTTGAAGTCTGTTTTGATTCAAAAACGCAATATCCCTCAGCTTGTAATGCTGTGGAAACCCTGTTAGTACATAAGAACATAGCACCGGCCTTTTTACCTAAGTTAAAGGCTAAATTGGCTATAAAAAATACTATTATTCATGGGGACTCAAGAACTTCTGAAATAATTGAATGTATTCCTACTACTTCATTAGATTGGGATAGTGAATATTTAACTTATGAAATTGCTATAAAAATTGTTGATAGTGAAGAAGAGGCTATTATACATATAGCTCAACATGGATCTCATCATACTGATGCAATTTTATCAAATAATGAAAAAAATATAAAACTTTTTATGTTAAGTGTTGATAGTGCTGATGTTTTTGTTAACTGTAGTACTAGATTTGCAGATGGTTATAGATTTGGATTAGGTGCTGAAGTAGGTATTTCCACCTCAAAACTTCATGCTAGAGGCCCTGTTGGGCTAAAGGGATTGATGAGTACTAAGTATTTATTAAGAGGAAATGGCCAAATTGTTTCAAGCTACAGTGAGGGTGAAAATAATTTTATCCATAAAGCATTAGAAACAGATAGCCCTGCAATGTGTAAATAAATATATATTACTTGCTAATATTTTATAAAATAGGTCGCAATTATCTCCTCTTTGATATATCATTTATTAAAGTAATGAGGAAATTTAGCTAAGGTTAATTTTATGAGTAGAGATTTTTCAAAAGTAAAGAGAATAGTAGTAAAGGTTGGAACAAACCTTTTATCCTGTGATGATGGTATAGATGAATACCGAATTGAGATTATAGTTCAGCAAATAGCTGAGCTAACTAAAAAGGGTTATCAGGTCATACTTGTAACCTCAGGTGCAATTGGTATGGGGGCAAAAGAACTTGGAATAGTTCATCCTGTAGTAGCAATAGCCTTAAGACAAGCTCTTGCATCTGTAGGACAGCCCATATTAATGAGTTCTTATAGAGCTCACTTTAAAAAGCAATCTCTTAACTGTTCACAAGTTTTATTAACTAGACCTCTTCTTGATAAAAGAAAAACTTATGTAAATTTACGAAACAGTATTTTTACTCTTTTAGATTTAGGAATTATTCCAATTCTTAATGAAAATGATAGTGTTTCAACCGCTGAGATTGGTAATGCTTTTGGTGATAATGATAGAATGAGTGCACTAGTTGCTTCTAAATTAGATGCAGATTTACTCATTATATTAACTGATATTGAAGGCCTTTATACAGCTAATCCTAAAAATGATCCAGCTGCAATTCTCATAAGTGAAGTTTATGAAGTTACCAAAGATTTAATGAATGTTGCAGGTGGTGCAGGCAGTGCTTTTTCAACAGGTGGTATGAAAACTAAGTTGTTAGCTGCAAAAATAGCAGGAATAGCTGGTTGCCAATCAGTAATAGCCACCGGCTATGATAATGAAATACTACTTAAAATTCTTAGAGAAGAAAAAGTTGGAACCTTAATTCATGCAACTGAAAGAAAATCACAAAAGACAAGATGGATGATTAATAGCAGTGTTAATGGAAAAATACTTATTGATGATGGTGCATTTAGAGCACTAAAAGCTCATAAAAGTTTATTACCAGCTGGTATTATTGAAATTGAAGGTTCTTTTCAGGCTGGTGATGTTGTGGAATTATGTGATAAAAATGGTGTAGCTTTTGCTAAAGCTAGCCCTTATTATGATAGTACTGATATAATTGCAATAAGTGGTCATAATAGTAGCGATATTGAAGTGCTTCTTGGTAAAGGTAGGAAGGATGTAATATTCCGTCCAGAGGATTTGGTATTTTTAGATGAGTCAAAGTAAAAATTATAAAATTTATCACAGAAAACAAGATTTAGGAAAAAAAATTGAACAGCTTCATAGATCTGAACAATTAGCCATTGGTATTATTGATGGTGGATCTCTTGAATTATTAAAAGATACATTAACTTGGTACTCTCAAAATATGAATTATTGTCTTCATGCTGTAATTAGTAGTGAAAGAGGTGATATTTCAACATTTCAAGTTGAATATCCTGACATTACTTTTATTGTTTATCCAAGCTCTCCAATTCTTGGAGAGATGGTTAATACTATTGCTGATGAATGTTTTACAACTTATTTTTTAATAGTTAAAACGGATATGGAAATTATTAGATTTGAAGGTGCCTATTTATTTTCTCTATTAAGTAGCAAAGATGCACCTGCAGCTTTAGTACCAGCAATTGCAAATAGTGCAAAAGAAATTATTCCTTCAATGAGAGCCCCTCATAAAAAGGGTTCTTTAATTGACCCTATTTCTTATTTTCCTGATATGGCTAGCACTGATTCAAATCAAACCCTTTATCCTTTTAGAGGAATTGGTTTGTTTGATAGAGCTCTTTTTCAAAGAGTTAGGTCTTATGATGTAGAACTTGAAAGTGAATATTGGCAAACCCTTGATTTAGGTATTAGGTATAATCTATTTGGTAATAATATTGAATGTACTAGTGCTTTTATTGTTAGGTTTCCAGCTTCTCTTAGTTTGATAGAAGATAGATCTCCTATTGAATCTATGGACAAAGTTCACACAAGAGCATTTGCTGTTGAAAATATTAATGGAAAAAACTTTGCTAGAAAGTTTAGAGGTTATTTTGACAGGAAAGTATTCTCAGATGAAGTTAAAAAGCGTCAATTATTCCTAGTAAAGAAAGATTTTTCAACTTTAATTGAAACTTGGAAATATACAGATATTGAAAATGAAAGTCACAAAGAATCAAAGTAATACTTAAAAGGTTAACAAATGCTACATAGAAGAAAAACTATATTAAAAACTATTATCTTAATTTTTATGTTAATTTTAACAAGTACTTCTTTGTTTGCAATAAACCCTTTTGATTATCCTGTTAAAACTATTTTTATTGACCCTGGTCATGGTGGTAAAGATGTAGGTGCCTCTAGAACTTGGGATTTTGCTGGAGGTGTTGTTAATGAAAAAGACATAACACTGAAGATTGCAAATAAAGTTTCTACAATTCTGCAAAAAGAGCATAGTGGAATTAATGTATATCAAACAAGATTAGAGGATGAGTATTTATCACTACAAGAAAGATCAGAAATTTGTTATTTGACTTTAATTGAACCAAAAAGTAGTGTTATTTATATTTCAATTCATGTTAACGCTGTTGAAAATATCATACCTAACGGATTTGAAATTTTCACAAAAGAAAAGAATGATAAAAAAATCTTATTTGATCAAAACACTCCTATTGAAAATATTCCATTTTTTTCTACTGAATCTTCTTCATCTCTTAATAGTGATATAAATGTGAAGAGTTTTGAATTAGCAACTAATGTTGAACAAAGTTTATCAACTACCTTTCCTCTCGCCACAAATAGAGGTATTAAACAAGCTGACTTATATGTACTTAATGTTTCTAGAGCACCCTCTATATTAATAGAAGTAGGATTCTTATCAAATGAAGATGACGCAAGGAATCTTCTCAATGACACATATCTACATAAAATGGCCTCTTCTATTGCTAGAGGTATTTCCTCTTCTTTATAGCTGATTTATACTCCTTGACTAGGCTCTATGTTTGAGTATATTGTGTCTAAGAATTTACGGAGGATACCTTGAAACCAAATTTACACAATATAACACTTGCTCAAGTTGCAGGTACAAAAGAACAATTTATAGATGACCCTTTATATCAATTTGCATTTTCAGGGAGATCAAATGTAGGAAAGAGCTCTCTAATTAACTCATTATTAGAAAGAAAGGCTATTGCTAAAGTTAGTTCTAATCCTGGTCATACAATTACAGTTAATTTTTTTAACGTAGATGATAAACTTTATTTAGTTGATTTACCTGGTTATGGTTATGCTAAAAGAGGTGGTAAGGATAAAAAACAGTGGGCTTCTGTAACTGATAGTTATTTTACTCAAAATCCTAATATTGATAAACTTTGTTCTATTATTCAATTAGTTGATTTAAAAATTGGACCAACTGTAGATGATAAAGGTATGATTAATTTTATGAATAATCTTAACTTACCATATATAATTGTAGCAACTAAGTCTGATAAGTTAAAGAAACTTGAATTTCAAAAAGCTCTTACTAAATTACAAACTAATCCAATTTTTAGAGAAGGAACTAAATTTATTCCCTTTTCAATTAAAACAGGATTGGGTAAAGTAGAACTTCAAACAGAAATTTATAGACGAGCTAAACTAATAATATAATCTTATAATTTTCATAGTTAGTCTATCAATTCAGGAAGATTTTTATTTTAAAGCAAAATTGAGGCTTCATTACCTCCTGCGGTTAAATTTTAAAGGATTAGATAATAAAAAGTACTGTTCAAAACTTAAGTTAATTTCTCTCAATTTTAGGTATTGTTTCCCTAAAAAGTTAAGATTTGTCTGTCTTTTTGCAGATTATTGAATCTAGAACTCAAATGCCTTTCCTTAAGTAGTGAACATTGAATAAAATGTGTAAAACTATTTATATAGGAAGAAAAAAATGGAACTAGATATTATCTTTATTTAGATAAATCATAGCTCCATACATAATATATTTAAGAATTTATAATGTTATTGCTTCTTATGAATATCGTTAGCATTATTATCTTCTTTAATTTCTTGATCTCTTTCTTGAGTAATTAAATCTTTCTTTTGATTTCTCAATTTCTTTGATAGAGAAACTTTATAAATATGTGGGTTAATTTGACGTTTATAAGATTTATGAAAGTTGTTTAGATTAGCTTTTGCATAAGCTTGTAATTCAGTAAGAGTTTTTATCTCACCACATCTTTTACCTTCTTTCATTTTCTTAGTTAATAGAGGAATACATTTTGTATAACGGTTTTCTTTTAATTTAAAAAAATCTGAATCAGAGAAAGGGTGGTAGAATGTATATTCTTTATTAGGCTTAATTTTTTCATCATTAAGAGTAATCAAATCAGCTATAGGACCATTTTCATCGTCAATAAATCTATAAACCTGTTTTATACCAGGGTTAGTAGTTTTACCAAAACTATTGGAAATTTTCATTGTTGGTATATATTTACCATCAGTACCTTTCTTCGCACAGAGTTTATAAACCCCATTTAAAGATGATTGAAAACCTCCAGTTACTAAGTTAGTTCCTATTCCCCAAGAATTAATTGGAGCTTCATCTGATATTAGTGCTGAAATAATTTCTTCAGTCATATCATTTGATACACAAATAATAGCATCTGTTAATCCAGAAGAGTCTAGTCTAGCTCTAATTTGTCGTGGAAGATAACTCATATCACCACTATCAATTCTAACCCCAATTTTTTTTCCAATTTTCTTCTGTTCCAATCCAACAATTATCGCATTATCAATACCACTCCCTAAAGTATCGTAAGTATCAATCAAAAGAATTGCATTATCAGGATAGTATTTTGCAAAGATTCTAAAAGATTCTAATTCAGAGTCAAAACTCATAATCCAAGAGTGAGCCATCGTTCCTGAAACTGGAATTCCAAACTTTTTACCTGCAATTGTATTACTAGTTACGCTTGTTCCTCCAATAAAGGAAGCTCTAGCTGCACTTAATGCACCATCTTCACCTTGAGCTCTTCTAAGACCAAATTCCATAATCTCTCCACCCTTACTAGCAATGACCATACGAGATGCTTTAGTTGCAATAAGTGTTTGAAAATTAACAGTATTTAGAAGTAGACCCTCAATTAATTGAGCATCTATCAATGTGGTATGGATTCTCATTAGTGGCTCACCAGCAAAAACTACTTGGCCCTCATCAAATGCATAAATATCACCAGTGAATTTATATGTACTTAAATATTTTAGAAAATTATTATCAAATTTATTAAGTGATTTTAAATATTCAATATCACTTTCATCGAATTCAAAGTTTTCTAATTTTTCTAAGATAGAATCAAGTCCTGCAAACAGTGCATAACCTCCATTGAAAGGATTTGTTCTAAAAAACATGTCAAATACTACTTGGGGATTATAATTTGATTTAAAAAATCCCTGCATCATTGTTAACTCATAGAAATCTGTTGTAAGTGCACTAACTTTCATATGTGTATCCTTATTTAATTGCTTCAATAGCATCAAAACCAGTGTAAGGAATTAATGCCTTAGGCATTTTAATTGAACCATCTTCACATTGGTAATTTTCAAGTATTGCTACCATCGCTCTAGATAAAGCTACAGCTGTACCGTTTAGCATATGAACAAATTGTGGTTTGCCCTCTTCATCTCTATAACGAATTTGTAGTGATCTTGATTGATAATCTGTACAGTTAGATGTACTTGTAACCTCTCCATATTCACCTGAATCACCACGACCTGGCATCCAAGCTTCAATGTCAAATTTACGATATGCAGGAGCACCTAAATCGCCAGTACACGTATCTACAACTCTATAAGAAATGCCTAATCCTTGGAAAATTTCTTCTTCAATAGCTAATATGTTCTTATGGAATTCATCACTCTGTTCAGGTAAACAAATAATAAACATTTCTAATTTAGAGAATTGGTGTACTCTATAAAGCCCTTTTGAATATTGACCAGCACCACCTGCTTCACGACGGAAACAATGAGATAAACCAGTCATTTTAATGGGTAAATCTTTTTTTTCTAAAATTTCACCTTGATAGTATCCACCAAGAGTTATTTCAGCTGTACCTACTAAGCAAGTATCAGTACCTTCAATTGTATAAATATTTGATTCTGCTCCACGTGGATTAAATCCAATACCTTTTAAGATTTCTTCTTTAGCAATATCAGGTGTGATAAATGGAGTAAATCCGTGTTTAATAACAATGTCCATAGCATATCTTTCAATAGCCATTTGTAATATTACTGCTTTATTCTTTAAATAATATGATTTTGCACCAGATACTTTTGTACCCTTATCAAAATCAATTAAATCTAGATTTTCACCAATCTGTACATGATCTAAAGGTTTAAAATTAAATTTTGTAGGTTCTCCAAAAAATTTTACAGCTAAGTTATCCTTATCTTCTTTACCAACTGGAGCCTCAGGATGCGCATAGTTAGGAATTGTTGCCCCTAATGTGAAATATGCATCTTCAACTTCAGCTAATTTTTTTTCAACTTTAGAAATTTTAATTTTCAAATCTTTGCCTTGAGATATTAATTCAGCTCTGGCATCTTTGTCCATTTTGTCTTTCATCTTTGATGCATTAGCATTTCGAGCAGCTCTTAGATCTTCGGTTTCACTTAAGAGAAGAGCTCTTTGTTCTTGAAGTTCTAAAACTTGATCTAGTTGAACATTCATGAATCTGTTTTTAATGTTAGCAGTAATTTCTTCATTTCTGCTTTTGATTTCTTTCAAATCTATCATAATTATTTCCTTTAGAATGCAATCATTTATTAAATTATATTAATTTATTTTAAAATTTATTTGTTAAAAGTACTAGATAAAAGTTAGTTAAACATTCTTTTTTTCTAATTCTTTTGATTTTTTTGTTGCTGCGCTTACTGCATTAATGATTGTATTTTCAAAGTTACCTTCACTAAGAGCTTTTACACCTTCAATTGTAGTCCCACCTGCTGAGCATACTTTAGTCATTAAGCTAATTGGGTTTTCTTTTTCTAAATTATATAATGCAATTGCTGATTCCATTGTTTGGAATGCAATTTCTACACTTTTATCATAAGGAATTCCCTCACGTGTTCCACCTAATGCGATTGCATGTACAAAATCAAATACATAAGCTATTGCAGAACCACTGATACCAATAAATGCTGAGAATTTATCTTCATCTAAAACAAAAGCCCCACCAACGGTTTTAGCAATTTCCATGGCATTTTTATAGTGTTCATCGCAACAATCCGTAGCTGCAGCTACTGCTGTAATAGCTGAAGATGCTTTAGCTGCAATGTTTGGCATAAAACGAACAATGTTTTTAGTATCTAAATTTTCACAAAGAGTTTTTGTATTAACACCTGCAGCAATAGAAATAAATTTTGAATTATTTTTATTTGCAGTTTTAATTTCAGGATATATAGATGCTAATATTTGAGGTTTTACACATAAAACAACTATATTGCTTTTCTCAACTAAATCGGAAATGCTCTTATAT
This sequence comes from Spirochaetaceae bacterium, assembly GCA_016649775.1. Lineage (GTDB taxonomy): Bacteria > Spirochaetota > Spirochaetia > Sphaerochaetales > Sphaerochaetaceae > Pleomorphochaeta. The sequence goes on along the minus strand of JAENWY010000012.1, from coordinate 2,488 downwards.
CTAACATAGAATGTGCCATTTTTCTTTAAATCAGCAGCTAAGTTATTAACAACAGCGTCGGACTTGTCATAGATTCCTATATTATAGCTAGTTCCATCTTCTTTAATTTGATTAGAAATTGCTTTTGCAATAGCTGATCCCATGTTTCCTAAACCAATAAAACTAATAGTAGTCATAGCAACATAATCATAGCTTATATACTGTTGGTCTTCTACTCTTCCTTCAATTGTTAGTTTTAACATTAATAATACTTCCTTTAAATTTATTCGTCTTTCCAATGTAGATTATGTAGGTGACCTGTTTCACTGAGGCCAGGAAAATCTAATTGACGTAAATATTCATATGCTGCAATAGCAACGCTATTGGATAAGTTAAGAGATCGTGTTTCTTCTCTCATAGGAATTTTAACACAATCTTCTTCAAATTCTATTAATACTTCTTCAGGAATACCTTTTGTTTCTTTTCCAAAGATGAGGTAAACATCACCAGGACCTGTGTAATCAACTTGATGATAAGATCGGGGAGCTTTTGTTGTAAACATGAATAATCTTTCATTTTTTTTAGCTTCAATAAATTCACTAATTGATTTCCATTTAGTAATATTAAGTTTGTTCCAGTAATCAAGGCCTGCTCTTTTAACATGTTTTTCATCAATATTAAAACCAAGAGGATATACTAAATCAAGAGATGCTCCTATAACTGCGCATGTTCTTGCAATGTTCCCTGTGTTTTGAGGTATTTCAGGTTCGAATAATACTATATGAAGTGCCATTTAATATCTCCTTTTTTATTATAAATTTACCATGTAATAGTTTTAGTATTCAATACTATATCTAATTATTATAAACTTATATTTCTTATATCTTCGGATGGTTTTTTTTGATAAATAATAGAGCCTGTTTTCGTCTAACTTCCTTAGTATCATTCCTGTGTTCTATATCAAATCGACTTATTTTAATATAAAAAATAAACATTTGGATAAAGGATTTTCTTGCACTATGGATAGATTTTTTGAAGAAGCTTTTTTGTTTTCTTTTATTAATTCTAGAAACATAGTTTTTTTCAATAAATATTTTAAATAATGAAAAGATTGCAACAATGATAGTAGCATTAATTAATTCTGCATAGTGATCTAGAAAATAAGTGGTCATTATATTCAATATCATAATAACTATGAAAGATAATAGTATTTCTCCTAAGACTATGATAAATTGACCTTTATAAAAATCTCTTTTATTCTTTTTTACTGAAAAGGCAACTTTTTTAAGCAAAAAATTAGCTTCTGATTCAATAGATACTGCTTCAGTGTTATTTTGTAAAGCTATAAATTTGTCTTTTATTTCATGCTCAAATAAATCAGATATTATATTGTGAGCATAATTAAATACCCATTCCATATTATATTTATCTAAATTATTTTCTAAACATTCAAGTTCTTTAAAATTTAAATCAACTCTATCTAAATCTAATAAACAGGCTTCTTCTTCTGTAATATCAATCCTATTAAGAATTTCTTCTTTTATTTTATTCATATGAAAATCCTTTAAAAATAGTTTAGATTCAATTAATTAAAAACACAACAATTTAAATAATTTTATTAATATAATAGTACAAAAAAGTACATTTAATCAGTCTTGTATAACCTCAAATAATCTATTATATTATTTAAATATGTTAGATATATTTAAAACCATTTTATTTGGTATTCTTGAAGGCATTACTGAATGGCTTCCTATTAGTAGTACCGGGCACTTACTTTTGTTAGATCAATTTCTAAAACTTAATGTAAGTAATTCGTTTAAAGAGTTATTTATGGTAGTTATACAGTTAGGAGCAATCCTTGCAGTTATAGTACTATATTTTTCAACTCTTAATCCTTTTTCCTTCAAAAAGAATTCTAAAGAAAAAAAAGATACTTATAGCCTCTGGCTAAAGGTTATTGTAGCAACAATACCTGCTGCAATATTTGGCTTTATGTTAGATAATATTATTGGAAAGTACTTAAGTATTTGGCAAGTAATAGTAGCTGCACTTTTTGTCTATGGTGTATTGTATGTAATTATAGAGAAAAAAAGAGAAGGCGTAAAAATGAGAGTTCTAACTCTTAATGATATGAGTTACAAAGATGCTTTTATTATGGGATTATTCCAAATTTTAGCTCTCGTTCCTGGAACATCTAGATCTGGTTCAACTATTCTTGGTGGTATTATTAACGGAATTGATAGACCTGTAGCTGCTAAATTTAGTTTTTTTATGGCCATTCCTGTTATGTTTGGAGCTTCTTTATTGAAACTAATTAAATTAGGTTTTAATTATAATTCACAAGAATATGTCATATTATTTATTGGAAGTATAGTATCCTTTTTAGTATCTCTATTAGTTATTAAATCTCTAGTATCTTATGTACGAAATCATGATTTCTCAGTATTTGGTTGGTATAGAATTATACTATCAATTGTACTTGTATTTGTTTTCTTAATTAAATAAT
>JAENWY010000032.1 GCA_016649775.1 Spirochaetaceae bacterium | reverse complement strand
TTCTTTAGTTAGTTCAATAGGGAAACCATATGTATCATAAAGCGTAAAAGCCATTCTACCAGGAATCATTTTTGCTTTGCCTCTAAGAATGTTTGGAACCATCTTTTCAAATTCTTTTTCGCCTTTTTGTAGAGTTTTTGAAAACTTTTCTTCTTCAGCTACTAATTCCTGTTCAATAAAATCTTTATGAGCAATCAATTCAGGATAAGCTCCTCCATATAAATCTAAAACAATTTTTGATAAGCCAGATAAGAAGGCACCTTCAATTCCAAGTTTTCTTCCATGACGTATTGCACGACGAATTAAACGACGAAGAATATAACCTTGTCCAACATTAGATGGTCCAATACCTTTTTGATCACCAAGAATAAATACACTTGTTCTAATATGGTCAGCAAGAATACGAACAGATTTATTTATTTCATCATTAGCACCATATTTTACATCACATAAGGCTTCAATACCTGCAATGATAGGAGTAAATACTTCTGTTTCATAAACATTGTTTTTACCTTGAAGAATTGCAACTGTTCTTTCAATACCCATACCGGTATCAACACATTTGCGATTCATTTCAGCATATGATCCATCTTTTTGTTTTTTATAACCCATAAATACATCATTCCAGATTTCAAAGTATTTACCACATGAACAACCTGGTTTACAATCATCACCACATTTAGGGCGACCTGTATCTATGAACATTTCACTATCTGGACCACAGGGACCTGTTTCACCAGCTGGACCCCACCAGTTATCACTACGAGGCATGAAGTAAATTCTTTCCTCAGGAAGACCATGGCTTTTCCAAGCATTTGCAGCAACTGTATCACGAGGAACTTCATCATCACCTTCAAATACAGTTACAGATAATAATTTGGGATCAATATTTATAACTTTTGTTAAGAATTCATAACTATAATCAATAGCTTCTTTCTTAAAATAGCTACCAAGGGACCAGTTACCTAGCATTTCAAAGAATGTTAGATGATGAGGATCGCCAACAACATCAATATCACCAGTTCTTATACATTTTTGATAATCGCAAAGTTTATCTCCTGATGGATGTTCTGCACCTAAGATGTAAGGTACTAGAGGATGCATGCCAGCAGTAGTAAATAAAACTGTTGGATCATTTTCAGGAATCAGAGAAGCACCACTAATTTGTGCATGGCCTTTTGATACAAAAAAGTCAATATATTTTTGACGTAAATCATTTGCTGTTAGTTCTTTTTTCATAATAAAGATATTACGCTTAGAGATATTTTAAGTCAATATTAACAGAGAAATTGGATATCAAAAATTCAATAATTTACTAAAAAAGTGTAAGTTGTTTTGTATTAATCTTTATTTTATTTGTAGTAATAGATATTTTGTTTTTCTTTACACCCAATAGATCTCTTATTAGGTTTCCAGGATATCTTACAACCTTAACATTTATTCGATCTTTCATAATAAGAGGCCAGTTTAATTCAGACTGTTTTAATAAAGAAGAATAGAAATAAACTTTTCGTTTATTCAGAAGAGCAACTTCTGCCATTTTAACAGAACCGCCACTATCTCTATCATCAATAATTAATAAAGCATGTGAGAGTGCAATTAATAATCGATTTCTTAATAGAAAGTTAAATTTAAAATTTTGCTGTGGTGTAGATGGTGGCGTCATGGTAACAACTAATCCACCCTGTTCAGCTATAAAATCTTGAAGCTTTTCATGATTGGTAGGATAATAGCCATCTAAAGAAGTTCCTATAACGGCTATTGTTGGTACAAAATGTTTAATAACTTCAGCACTAGACAAACCCTCTATTCCTAGAGATAAACCAGTGGCAACTACAACCTCATTTTTAACTAAGGCTTCAACACTTTTAATAACTAACGTCTTATCTTCATCTGAAGGCGATTTTGTTCCTACAATAACCACTATATTTTTCTTTAATAAATCAATATCACCTAGGCAATAGATAAATTTGGGGCAGTAAGGAAAATCATTAATATTAGAAGGCCATCTTTCATCTTCTTGATCTATGATAATTGTATTCTCAGGCAAACCTTCAAAAGACTCTCTAACTTTAAAATATATTTTACTTAACTCATTTGTCCTAATGGTTAGTAAAGCTGAATAATGAGAAAAATCTACTAACAGAGGAAAAGATAATTCTGATAAATTATTAGCCCATATCGAATGAACTAATTCTTTATTATTAAAACTAGCTAGTAATAGAGTTTCCCAATTTATTGCTTGATTAAAATATTTCTCATTCATATTAAATACAATACCATAAATAGATAAAAATTATCAATAAATATTTACAAAGTGATATAATATACAAAAGACTCTTGTATTTATTTTATATCAAATAGTACTTGACTCTCGAGCCATAGTAAATAAATGTAAGTATAATATTCAACTAAAGTTTAAAATAAGAAATTTTTCAGTTATTTATATAGTTCAAAGAATTGGTAAAGTATTAATCAAACTAAGGGATAATTATTATTTATTTATTTTCGTTGCCAAATTGTATATAGTGTTTTAATACATCCAATAGGATTTGTTTATCAATTGGTTTGGCTATGTGATTATTCATACCGGAATCAAGACTCTCTTTAATATCATTTTCAAAAGCATTTGCACTAAGTGCTATAATAGGAATATTTTTGTTGAATTTTCGAATACTCTTAGTAGCCTCTAACCCATTCATAACAGGCATTCTAATATCCATAAAAATCATAGAAATTTTATCTTTTTCTGGATTATATTTCATGTAATCAACAGCTTCTTTACCATTTTTTACTTGAATAGTATTAATTCCATAAGTTTCTAACATTTTAGAAATAATTAATTGATTTATTTGATTATCTTCAACAGAAAGTACAATTAGACCTTTGTAATCAATATCAATATCAATATTATGTTTACTTACAGTTTTATAAGTGGATAATTTGTTTATTATTTTATTATACAGCTCTGATTTAAATATTGGTTTTTGAATATATGCACTAATACAATTAGGACCATTAACTCTTATTTCTTCAATATTATACCCAGATAGGAGAATAATCATAGCTTTTTTATCCAATTTAGCAATTCTAGCAGAAAGAGCAATTCCATCAATTTCAGGCATCATATAGTCTAATATATAAATACTATAGCTCTCATAATTATCCTTAAGGTATTCAATTGCTTTTGTTGAAGAAGTAAAACTTATATTCCCTATATTCCAGGAATCAAATATTTGCGAAATATATTTACAGGTACTTTCATCATCATCAACAATAAATGCTTTTTTGTTCGCTAAATCTAATATTACTTCTTCGGATAATTCAGATATCTCTAGAGGGATTTTTACTTTAAAAATTGATCCTTTATCAACTTCAGACTCAACAGTAATACTACCTTTCATAGCCTCAACCAAATGTTTAGTAATTGATAGCCCCAGACCTGAACCACCATGTTGCTTTGCAACACTAGCATTGGCTTGTTCAAATTCATGAAAAAGCCTTCGCTTCATATCATTATTCATTCCACAACCGGTATCTTCAACTTCAATCAATAATTCAACATGTTTCTCATCTATTTTTCTTTCCATTAATTTAACAATGATTTTACCTTCTCTGGTAAATTTTAAAGAGTTAGATAGTAAATTTAATAATATCTGATTTATTCTATGCCCATCACCCACTAATTCTTCTTCTTCTATATTTGATAGTAGAACTTCAAATTCAAGGTCTTTCATCTTGGTAAGTTTGTAATAAATATCAGAAACCGAATATATAACTCTTTTAATATTGAAATCAATGTTTGCAATTTTTAATTTTCCTTTTTCAATTGCAGACATATCTAATACATCATTAATGATAGATAATAACATTGTACTTGATTCTTCAATTTTATAAGAATAATCAATTACTATATTTTCTTTATTGGAATTTTCCCTTAGTAACTGATTTAGACCAATAATAGCAGTTAAAGGAGTCCTTAATTCATGAGAAATAGTAGCTAAAAATTCACTCTTTGCATCTGTTTTTGCACTTGTAGCCATATTTTTCATAATTAAATTTTCGCGCTCTTTAAATCTCTTTCTTTGATTATAAATCAGCAAACATATAATAATATAAAGACTCATAATTACAATATAAAAAAAAATTAAAATTTCATAATTAAGATTGTAATCTCGAAGTGCTTCTTTATATATATTAGATTCATTAATTCCACATGCTACAATCCAGTTAAAATCTTTATATAATTTTGCGTAAGTATATTTCTTTTCAACTGTATCATTTGTGTAATTTTTAAAATAATAACTATAAAAGATATAACCATTTTTCTTTACTCCTTCTAATTCAATAAGGTTTGGCTCATTATTTTGTATATCTTTAGTTGAAGTTGATAAAAGTTGACCAATAGTATCTAGCGAATTTGGATGAAAAAATCTAAATCCATAATTGTCACCACCATCATAGTTTGTTATCTCATTAATCCAAATATACTCATAATTATAATATTTATAAGAACTTAATTGATCAAAAATGATTTCTTTTACAGTTTCGTCATTATTATATTTTCTAAGTGTTACTATTTCATTTATAAGCGTTTCAACAATAATTTGATTATTTGTTGAAGCTGTAGCCTTAAGTTTAGCCTTATATTTATAAAAGGAATCATAAACAAAAAAGCTTAAAGAAAAACATAAAATAATTGCTAAAATAAGTAACAATATATATATTAAATAGTTTTTAAAAAATTTAATCATAAGATAATCCTCATTAATATTTTCAGATTAATATATTTTATATACAAAAATAAATATTTTTAATCTCCTAATATATTATAAAGCTAATAATACAACAAAACTTATTATAACTCCATATTTAAATTAATTAAGTTTTTATAAAGAATTATGAATAACATCAATATTTGATAATTATTTATAAAATAGAAGTTATATTTAGTATTAATATTAATATTAATCAATAGTTCATAAATATTTTTAAAAAAATAAAAAAATCATTGAAAATAGAATAATTTCATAAAATAAGGTTGCAATTATTTTTGTAATTGTGTATAAACAAAAAAGTTGATGCCGCTTTAGCTCAGTTGGTAGAGCAAAGGACTGAAAATCCTTGTGTCCCTGGTTCAATTCCTGGAGGCGGCACATTAACCGAAAGTATTTTGCTTTCGGTTTTTTTGTCTTAAATCTTAACCTTTCTAATTTTCGATACTTTTCTGTATGATTTCTAAATATTCAGTAAAATTTAAATTATTATCAAAAATATATACAACCTTTCACATATTATTATGGGGTTTTAACTTAACATAAAATAAGATAATCAAATGAATTAATTAAAGCTTAAATCTATTTTTATATAGCCTAATTAATAAGATTGAATATCTGATTTATAAAACACAATTTTCTAACACTTTACTTATTAAATAATCCAACACCACTTTACATATATTTATTTGCAATATGGGAAATAGAACAAGTTCAAAATAAAACAGTTATTTTCATTATAACTATTTACAATAATAATTATATTTGATAATATCACCAAGTAGTCAAAACAAAGCAACTTTTAGTTACTTGTTTTTGAATGCCGCTTTAGCTCAGTTGGTAGAGCAAAGGACTGAAAATCCTTGTGTCCCTGGTTCAATTCCTGGAGGCGGCACATTAACCGAAAGTATTAGGCTTTCGGTTTTTTTGTTTTTATTATTCTATTACAATGTTCACAACTTAAGCTCATTACATGTGTTTCTGAGGATAGATATCCTACACTAAAGCAATGAATAAACTGTTATTATATAAAAGATTTATCAGTTATTCCTTAAGTTGTGAGCATTGATTCTATTAATTTAAATGTTCAAAGTGTCACTATTTCAATTACAATTTTACATATTACGTAAATTAATTTTTGCTATAAAATCAGTAAATTTAATATACAAGATAAAAAAGAATTTAGTCAAAAACCTAATTAACAATAAAAAATATTATGATAAATTTTCATATAAAGTTAATCAAATAACAAGTTTTTTAAAATAAATTATTACTCAAATCTCTTAAATTTAGAGTCACATTTTTATTATTATTACTCAATATATCCCAATGTAATACATATTAGTCATATTATATTTTGATTTAAATTTTTTAAATTTTCAGTAATGCTAAATTTTATTTTTTCTTTGAAAAAAAAATATTTTAAAAATTAAATTATACTTAACATAAATTTAGTTAATATTATTCAATAAGTCTAATGAAAAAAAATTTAAAATTTTTTTTCATTATTTTTAAATTTAAACTACACAATAAATAAATATTGAGTAAAATACAAAATAAGCCGTTTTTTTTTGTTCTTTTATGTTTTTTTTATGACTATAAATTTTGTTATTTCCTTAAATAATAATAAGTTATGTATTTAATTTGATATAAAATAATTATAATTATTATTAAAGTCTTTTTAATATTTTTAAAGTAATTTTTAAAGGATTATTAAATACATTCCTAATAAATTTCTATATTTTGTCATTTACTTATAATGACTTTACAATTATTCTAAATTTACAAAAAAGAACACTTACAAATTTTTAAGAAGGAAACTAAAAAATGGAAGAAGGAAAAACAAGAGCTCAAGACAGACGTCCTGCAAAAACAAAAAAAGCCATTAGGCTAGCATTGTTTGAACTATTAGACACAAAAGATTTAAACAAAATCACAATTACTGAATTAACAAAAACTGCAGACATTAGTCGTAAAACTTTCTACATTCATTACAATAAACTAGATGATGTATTATTAGAAGCAGAAAATGAACTAATTACGGCATTTGTAGATGGAACTGAAAAATTAAATTTTTCTAATAATCAAAAATTCTTTTTCGATTTATTTTATAATCTTGATAAACACTTTTCAGATGACCTAGAATATTATAAAAAACTTGCTCGATCAAGCTATGCTAAAACTTTTTCTGACAGATTAGGTGATACATTATTTAATAAACTATTTTTACTATTAAAGCCTATTCTAGATTACAGAGGTGAACAATTAGAATATGCTTGTATTGTAATTGCTAGTTCTGTATTTAATGTTTTTATGCAATGGTTAAGATCTGATAGCCCTCTTGAGATAGTCCATATCAGTGATTTTATTTCAACTATTTTATTTAATGGTCTTAAAAATCATTTAATTGAAGCTCCCTTATCTATGTAATAAAATTTTATAAATAATAATTGTTAACTAAATAAATATAAAATAGTTAACAATTATAATATTTAATATATACATTCAACACTTTTAATTGTTATATTTGATTCATGGAAAAAACAATTCTTGAAGTTGAAAAGCTTTGCTTTAGCTTTTCTAAAGATAAACAATTACTAAATAATATTTCATTTAAAATTAATGAGGGAGAATTATGTCTTATAGTTGGTGCAAATGGATCAGGCAAGTCATTACTTCTAAAATGTCTAAAAGGTTTATTAAAACCAACATCTGCCACAATTTTAGTTAATGGTGAAGATGTAAGTAAAAAAAGTAAAAAAAGAAGAACTCTCTTTGGATTGGTTTTTCAAGATGCAGATAGTCAAATAGTAGGACAGACTGTTGAAAAAGATTTAAGATTTGGAATGGAAAATTTAAATATTCAAGAAAGTGAACAAATTAAACGCATTGATGAAGTATCAATATTATTAACGCTAAAGGACTTATTAAAATCACGTCCTCGAATCCTAAGTGGTGGCGAGAAAAGACGTTTAGCTATTGCGGGAATACTTGTGATGAAACCTCAAATCATATTTATGGATGAACCATTTGCAAATCTTGATTATCCTGGTGTATTGCAAGTCTTAAAATCTCTTTTATTATTAAAAGAAAGTGGTCATACAATTATTATTGTAAGTCATGAAATAGAAAAAATTGCGGCTCATGCTGATAGGCTTTTATTAATCGAAAAGGGCTATCTTATAGCAAATGATATTCCAGAATTATTATTAGACAAATTACCTAAACACGGAGTTTTTGTCCCCACGACACAAGGTAAATCAGTACCAATTGAAGAGATGACATGGCTCAAACATTAATCTTTCACTACAGAGAAGCTAGTAATTTCTTAAGCAAAACACATCCAATGATTAAACTATTAAGTTTAATTTTAATTTGCATTCCTCTAGTAAATGCGTCCTTGAATGGCATATTACTTATTTTTGGTTCATTAATTATTTCTAGCATAATAATAAAGATGCCATTAATTAGTTACTTAAAAGAACTTACTTTTTTAATTATTATTTCAATAATAATCGGAATTTCAAATTATATAAGCTCAAAAAATTTAATTCAAACTAGTATTGCAGTACTTAAATTCATAACAGCTGTTTATGCTTCCCTACTTTTAGCAGACTCTACTGACCCTGGAGATTTATCAAGAGCACTTGGCAAAACTCTGAATCATATTCCGTTTATAAATGGATGGGCAATTGCTTCTCAGATAGAATTAACACTTTCTATATTACCATTAATCTTTGATACTACTTCAGCTATTAGAGAAGCAAGGCTCGCTAGAGGAGAAAGAGCTCTTAAACACCCTTTAAAAGCCATGGTTGGCTTAATTTATAACTTAATGGATAATTTACTAACTAATATAGATGAAATGGCTTATGCCCTTGATGGGAGAGTTTTTAACTCTGCAATGGTAAGAAGTGGTATCAAATATAAAAAAAGAGATTTCTTATTCATAATTTTTGTTATTTCACTTAGTATAGGAGGATTTATTTTATGATAAATGAATTGCAAAATGTTAAAAAAGAATTTAGAGAAAAAATTAAAACACTAAACAATAAATATGGAAATGTGAATTTTGTTGAAGAAGATAAATTGATTATCAACAAGGTCCTTGAAAATGATAAATATAAGAATTGTAAAACATTATTAATATATTATCCAATGGGAAATGAAGTAAATACTATTTCCTTAATTGAAAAAGCACTAGAAAATAATAAAACTGTAGCGCTACCTAAGATTGTAAAGGATGAAATGGTTTTTATTAAAATAAAAACCGATTGGACAAGTCATTTAAGTTTATCTTCATATAAAATCCAAGAACCAAATATGAATGAGGTAATAAAAGACTTTAATAATCAATGCCTAATGATAGTACCAAATCTTGCTCTGGCGATAGACTTATCAAGAATAGGTCATGGCAAGGGTTATTATGATAAATTTCTAAAGGACAAAACAAACATCTTCAAAATTGGAATTTGTCGATCATATCTATTATTCGATACTCTTCCAACCGATGAATATGATATAAAATTAGATTTAATAATATCTAATTGAATTATTATTGTGTTATGTTTTCAATAGTTACAGTAGCTAGATAATCTCCTGCTGGGACAGGGGTTTCTTCAGGGGAACTGTTCCAATAGAAATAAAATTCAAAAACTTCTCTTGAGGAATCAAAATTGGATCCTGAATTAAGAATTAGTTTATAAGACAGACCTTCTAAACTTTGTAAAGTTAAACCATTTACTATATTAAAGGAAGAACCAGCAATATTTTGGCTTGCTTTAGAAAAATTGATATTTAGTAATATTTGCTTTAATGAAGGGCCATAAGATAATATTGTAGTACCATTAGTATCATAATTGACTTTCTTAAAACCATCTGTTTTGAATTTTACAGTATAAGACCTGTTATAAGCAGTACTATTTGTTATATAAATACTAAAAAATGATGTTTTTAGGTTATTAGTAAAATTAGTACTTTCATTAATTAGTAAAGTTCCAGTATCCAGATTTAGTTCATTATTTTGATGTTTTATCTGGAAAATTGAACTATTTACAGGTAAATATCCATTTATAACAATAGAAGGATTAATAGCTGATGCTGCAGCTAGTATTGTAAGGCTTGTAAAAGCCAGTAATATAGCTAATACAGTAAATAACTTTTTCATTGAATTCTCCTTCTTAGTCTAATTTATGTCATCAGTTACATAAATTATAGGATAATACATATCAAAAGGCAAGGTATATACCAAACCGCAGTTAGAGGACTAAGAATAAAAGATTACTCTAAAACTTTTGGTTACCTAACATATGAAGAAAATCTTCACATACTTCTCCATGAAAATCTTTACAAAATAATCTTGCTACTTCATTTCTTAATTCTTCATCATGAACACTTTTTAAAATTTTAGCTAAAGTCTTAAGATAATTTATCTGAGTAAAAGGAGAGGAAGAGATAACAAAAAGAAGATGAACAGGTTGTCCGTCTTTAGAATTGTAGTCAATTCCGTCTTCACTTACTCCAAGACCTACACAAACTTTATCAATACAAGGTAATTTTCCATGAGCAATAGCAACACCATGACCGATTCCGGTTGTTTCTATTATTTCACGTCTATGTACAGCACGTCTAAATCTCTCTTTATTGTCGTTTAATTCATCAAATATTTTGCAATTATCAATTACATTATCTATTGCAGCAAATTTTTCTGTTGCTACTAAATGACATACAGAAAAACCTTCAAAATCTTTATTTTCCATTGTTTTTTAATTATATCTTTTTGATTTATTAAAAGCAAGTAAAAAACATTCAGTATTTTTTACTGAATGCTTTAATACAAAACTTAAACAATCAATTATTTTGTTAAATATTTATTAATTGCTTTAGCAGCTTTTCTACCTTGACCCATTGCAAGAATAACAGTAGCAGCACCAAGAACAATATCACCACCTGCATACACTCCAGGAAGAGTAGTTTCAAGGGTTTCTTCATTTACAATAAAGTTTCCTCTTTTGTTAGTTTCAATACCCTCAGTTGTTTGCTTAATAAGAGGATTTGAACTATTACCAATTGAAACAACAACTGTATCAAAAGCAAGAATTTGTTCTGTTCCTGGAATTTCAACAGGAGAGCGTCTACCGGAGGCATCTGGTTCTCCAAGTTCACAAGTTACAACTTTAACACTTGTTACATGACTTTTATCATTACCGATAATTTCATGTGGCTGATGAAGTAGTAAAAAGTTAATGCCTTCTTCTTTTGCATGTTCAAATTCTTCTTTACGTGCAGGTAATTCTTCCTCTGATCTTCTGTAAATAACAGTTACTTCTTTAGCACCTAATCTCTTAGCAGTTCTAGCGGCATCCATAGCTACGTTACCACCACCAAAGATTGCTGCTCTTTCACAGTTCCAAAGAGGAGTTAAACTATCTTTTTGATCATAAGCTTTCATTAAATTACTTCGAGTTAAGAATTCGTTAGCTGAAAACACACCAATTAAATTCTCACCAGGAATATTCATAAATTTAGGAAGACCAGCACCAGCCCCAACAAATACAGCATCAAAACCATCTGTAGTCATTAATTTTTCAATTGTTCTTGTTTTTCCAACTAAATAGTTAAGATTTAATTCAACACCCATAGCTATAAGATTATTGATTTCATGTTGAACTAATTTTTTAGGAAGACGGAATTCAGGAATACCATACACTAAAACACCACCAGCCTTGTGAAGAGCTTCAAACATTACAACTGAATGACCTTCTTTTCTAAGGTCAGCTGCAGCTGCAACAGAAGCAGGACCACTACCAATAATAGCTACTTTTTTACCTGTTTCTGCTTTAATAGTTGGTTGAACATCACAGTCATTTTCTCTTGAATAATCAGCAACAAATCTTTCTATTCTACCAATTGCAACAGCTTGGTTAACATCTTTTTTAATTTTACCAACTGTACAGAACTTCTGACATTGACTTTCTTGTGGACAAACACGACCACAAATTGAAGGAAGTAAACTACTCTCTTTGATTACAGAATTTGCTGCTGAATATTCGCCTTTAGCTGCTTCAGCAATAAATTTTGGAATATTAATTCCAACAGGGCAACCTTGAATACAAGGTTCATTTTTACATTGTAAACAACGAAGAGCTTCTGCTTTGACTTGATTTTCAGTATAGCCTTCAGCAACTTCATTCATATTTGTAATTCTAACCATTGGAGCTTGAGTAGGCATTTCTTGTACTGGAATTTCGCCTCTTGTCTTTGGTGTTAGCTTTACGCCTTCATATTTTTTTAAAATTTCTATAGCTTGATTATCTAATTCTTCTCTACTTACATGCATCTTATTTAGCCTCAGTGTCCTCAGTATTTAAACCCATACGACATTTATGTTTATTTTCTTCTTCTTGAGGTTTATATGTTCCAAGTCTTGATAACATATTATTCCAATCAACTTTATGTGCATCAAATTCAGGACCATCAACACAAACAAATTTAGTTTCGTCGCCAATAGAAACACGACAACCACCACACATACCCGTTCCATCAATCATGATAGTATTTAATGAAGCTATTGTATGAACGCCATAAGGAAGTGTTGTTAAAGCACAAAACTTCATCATAATTGGAGGTCCAATAGTTACAACCAAATCAGGTTTCCATTCTTCACATAATTCTTTTAAAGGAACTGTTACTAAAGCTTTTCTACCTTCAGAACCATCATCTGTTACAATGATTAATTCATCAACTACAGAAGCCATTTCTTCTTTCATGACAAAAAGGTCTTTATTTCTGGCACCTAAAATCATTTTAACTTCATTTCCAAGTTCATGTAATGCTTTAGCAATAGGATACATAGGAGCAACACCAATACCACCACCTACACATACTACTTTACCAAATTTACCAAGCTTAGTTGGTTGACCAAGAGGTCCTAGTAAATTCTCAATTGATTGACCAACATTAAGTGCAACAACAGCCTTTGTTGATTCACCAACGGCCTGAATGATTAATGTTATTGTGCCTCTCTCTTCATCTGCATCTGCTATTGTAAGAGGTATTCTTTCATTAAAATCTCCACCCAATTGGAGGATAATAAATTGACCAGGTTTATGAGCTTCTGCAATAAGAGGAGCTTCAATGACCAATTTGTAAATATCAGCAGATAGCTGCTCTTTGGATACAATCTTATTCATATTTTCTCCTTGCGTATTCTTTATGTAATTATTTAATAAATTATTTTTTTAACTGTAACATATAATAATAATCTTATTAAATAGATAAAACGATTAATTGATTGCTATTTCCTAGAAATATTTTAATTAATCTGATACCTTTTTCTCTTTAAAATTACTCTTTCATTAATTAATGAAAATATATATCAAACTCTTTATTTTTATTTCTAAAAAAATAACGATTTTATTAAGATAAGTAAAGGACTAGTTTTTTACAACTAGTCCTAAAACAACTTGATAGGGAGTCTAAATTATTTTATTCTTCTAAATTCTAATCACTAATTAGAATATTTTTAGTTAATACTTTTTGTGATTTTGGAATCTTTATTCCTAAAACACCATTAGTGTAAGTAGCTACAACATGCTCTTCTTCAACATCTTTAGGAAGTGAGAAAGTACGTTTAAAGCTTTGTTTCTGATAGGTTTCTTTTACAAGATAATCTCGATCCGTTTTCTTTTCTTCAACGCTTTTATTAAAAGAATCTGAAGTCTGAATAGTTAAATTGTGATTTTCTATCTTTAAATCTACATTTTCTTTTACATATCCAGGGAGTTCAACATCTAGATAAAAGCCTTCTTTATCTTCATAAATATCAACACGTGGAATACGAGCACTTGCTGTACTATTGAATGAATTAAAAAAGTCATCAAACATTGAATAATAATTTTTATTGTTATACATATGAAATCTCCTATTAATTTTCTTATTTCATTTATACGCTAAATTCCTAATTACCGGTCAGTAGGTTATTCAAATTTTCCATTTTTCATTTTTTTTATACTAATAAAATTCTCATAACTCATTATCAATAAAGTATTTAAAAAACTCAAATTTCCTATTAATTGTCTTTGATT
>JAENWY010000182.1 GCA_016649775.1 Spirochaetaceae bacterium | reverse complement strand
TATTAAGGAACTTACCTGATTTCTTGCTTTCTCTACTCCCATAGCAGAAGCTCTGCCAAAGGTATGCATACTTGAAGCATTACCATATAAATCTTGTGCTTCAGTCATTGCAGCCCAAACTTCTGGAGAAATTTGAGTTGTCGCATTGTTATCTAAATAAACGAATCTATTATTCATTATTAATCCTCTTGTATTATATTAAAGATACACATACCTAACATTTGCGTTAAGTGCAATGTGTTTATTCATTGAAATAAATGAAATACTCTAAATCAGGATCATCTGAAGAGGTGGGTTGTTTACTATGAATTAATCTTAGAAGTCTAACCCGAGAAAATCTAATATACTTTAACTTAGCCCATTCAACATAACCACAAGTAACAGGCATGTATGGAGCAAACATAGCTTTAAAAAGCGATACTTTTTGACATCTAATACTATCTATAAAACGAGTAGCATAAATCTTACAGGTTTTTGTTTTAACATCATAGTGTTCACAATAACTATCTAAATCAACTATAAGAGTTCTATCTACGATTATTTTTTCATGACAACAAAGACCACATTGTTTACAATGGCTTTCCCATTTTGTATTAATTTTATTCATTTATTCCACCTGATAGGATTATCAAATCTTCATGACGTGAAGATACTGATGGTAGAACATCAATTATACTAACAGCTATCTTGTTATTTTCAATAACTTCAAAATCTGTAATTTGTTTTGAATGATTTTTATCAACTGACGGTCTTTGGGATTGAGATACAGTCAATGAAACAGATATACTAGTCCCAATATTATTCATCAAGGATTCTAAATCATTGTTGATAAATACGATTTCATCATGATAATCAACGAAACTTATAGAACTTGGAAGCCATTCACCATTAGAATCATTTGGAACATTAATATTTACAAGTGAATTTGAACTGCAAAAACCATAGAATTCATCTATATGTTCTGCCAAAAAAATAGAAGCATCTTTATATGCAAATTCTCCATTTTTATAATCCATATTTTTTGGACTACAAGAAATCGCCATTGCGTTAAAACCTAAAATTGCTGCTTGTCTAGCGGCACCTAAGGTTCCTGAATAAATAATATCTGTTGAAACATTTGGACCTTCATTAATACCACTAACAACCAAATCAATATTGTTGAGTGTAAATAAACCACTACGATAGCCATATAAAATACAGTCAGCAGGAGTTCCACTTACATGGTAATGATTTTTTGAAAAATTTGTAATTTCGACACCAGGAGTTAATGTAATACAATTAGAAGCACCACTTTTCTGAGTTGAAGGTGCAATAACACTAACACTATGTCCGTAGGAACACAGAATGTCTTCTAGTATACTTAGGCCTTCACTATCAAAGCCATCGTCATTTGTTAATAATATTCTCATTTATTATTTAGAATACAGTATTTTAGCCCCATCTTCTGGAATAAATTCTCTCCAGGTTGGATTAAAGCCAAATATGTGCCCATAATCCTCCATGCGTTCTAAATATTGCGGAAGGGCTTTTTCGGTGATCATTATAAGGACAGAACCACTGTTACCATCAAATACCAGTTTAGCTCCTTTGCAGCCCTCAATTTCACCAGCTCTCTTTGTAAGCCAATCTACTTCAGGACAAGTAACTTCAAGTTTATCTCTCAAATCTACCTGTTCTCTATTCATTAACCTACCATACAGTACCGGTTCGTTTTGTTCAAGTTGATTTAAGGCTTCAAGAGTTATTTTTGTTTCCCGTAATACATAACTACAAACCTGCCGATATTTTTCATTTAAGGAAACTATTCTAGACGTAATATCAGATTCAGGAATATCTCGCATAGGGATATCTTTATAATTAGAATATAATTGTTTAAAAGCTTCAATTGTTAATTCATGTGCAGCAATACTCTCTTCAACCATTGCTTGAGAGGGAACTTTACTGTCAAATATAATAGTTTTATATGGAGCAGTTTGTCCATAAAAAGGATATTTAACATATCTACTAGTTGAATGTTGATGATCAAAAAATACCAATTTACCTTGTTTACCGTTTAAAACAGTAAGTAAATCACCAACTCTACAGGTTTCATTATTAAAAGTTGTATTTGCTAGATGAACTATTCTTACAATAACTTGTTGATTAAATCCATAATTAAACAAATTGTTCATGCCCATCGCTGTGGCAATAGCTAAACTAGTACTTAAAGATACATTATCTGCAAGTAATCCATCACCTTCTAAAGTGATATCCATACCACAAACACTATAACCTTCTTTAATAATTACTGCGATAACACCTTTAACATAATTAGCCCATCTATCTTCTTTTCTAAAACGTAAAGCATTTAATGCAAAGCGTTTTTTATCAACACTATTTGTTTTATATACTTTTACAAGATTATCTTTTCGTTTTGAAATAGCAACAGTAATTGAAAGATTCCCACAGGCAAGAAGGGAATAACCAAGGCAAGCTTCCGCAAAATCACCAAAAAGAGTACAAACAATTGGAGCCTGAACTATTACATCAGGTTCCGAGTTCTCGCATAATGATTTGTGTTTAGATACAATTGTTTTCATAATTACCCTTTTGTTCATTTTAATGCATGAAATCAGATAAAGCAACAAAAAAAAAATTATCGCCCAAAAAGTATTAAACAAATATTAAGTAATTTGTATAATTAAGCATAAAAAGAAGATATTTATATCCTATTTATTCTATTATTTATAAAATCTAACTTATTATACAATCAAGTAATAATAAAAAATAACAATTTAAAAAATAACTTAATTTAGCTTTTATTTAATAAATATAACTATATAGATAAATAGCCTTTTATACTATGAAACATTAAAATTAGGTCTAAAATCTTTGAAATTATAAGCTTTACTGCAATAATTAAATTAGTTGAGTCTTGAAACCAACAATAATTATTTAGATACTCTACTTTTGGGATATAGAAAAGAGGAAAATCGATTAAATTTTTTTAAAAAAGATAAAAAAAAACTGCTAGTAAAAACTAGCAGAGATGTGAAATTATTTTTTAAGACCATATCTTTTATTGAATCTCTCAACACGACCAGTTGTATCGTTAAGTTTTTGAGTTCCTGTAAAGAAAGGGTGACAAGCTGAGCAGATATCTACTTCAAGGTTGTTACTTGTTGTCTTTGTTTTAATTACATTACCACATGAGCAATGTATTTCTTTTAATTCATATTTAGGGTGAATTCCGTCTTTCATGGTTTGCCTCCAGACAATATATTTAAATTTACTGCTACGCTAAAGCTTCACAGTAAACAAGTTTCCATTATTATATTCTAATTCATATTAGCGGTTGTGTTAATACTCTTTAAGAACGCTTCATTATTCTTAGATTTAGACATCTTGTCAATAAGGAAAGGGGTCTGATCTACATCATCCATGTTACTTATTGCATTTCTTATAATCCAAACCTTGCTAGCCTCATCTACAGGTAGTAATAAATCATCTCTACGAGTACCAGATTTCTTAATATTTATTGATGGGAATATTCTTCTATCAGACAATCTTCTATCTAAAACAATTTCATTATTACCAGTTCCTTTGAATTCTTCAAAGATAACTTCATCCATTCTTGAACCTGTTTCAATCAAAGCTGTTGAAATAATTGTTAATGAGCCACCACCCTTAATATTTCTTGCAGCACCAAAGAATCTTTTAGGTTTATGAAGTGCATTTGAATCAACACCACCACTTAAAACTTTACCGGAGGAAGGAACTGTTTGGTTATATGCTCTAGCTAAACGAGTAATTGAGTCAAGAAGAATAACAACATCTTTACCATGTTCTACCATTCTCTTAGCTTTTTCAATTGCCATTTCAGCAACTTGTACGTGTCTACTTGCTTGTTCATCAAATGTTGAGGCAATAACTTCACCCTTTACTTGATCTCTCATATCTGTAACTTCTTCAGGTCTTTCATCAACAAGTAATACAATTAAAGTTATTTCAGGATTATTTCTGCTAATTGAATTTGCAATTTTCTGAAGTAATACAGTTTTACCAGTTCTTGGTGGGGCAACAATTAAAGCTCGTTGACCTTTACCAATTGGACAGAATAAATCAATTATTCTAGTAGATACATCTTCATCAACTTCACTTTCAAGTGCTAATCTACAATCAGGAAAAATAGGAATTAAGTCATCAAAATTAGGTCTTTTCTTAGCTTTAATAGGATCTTCACCATCCACTAAGAGAACTTTATATAGTCCGTAGAAGCGTTCACTATCTCTAGGAGTCTTAACTTGACCTTGAATTCTATCACCAGTCTTTAAAGCTCCATAACGTATTATATTAGCAGCTACATATATATCATCAGAACCTGAGATATAACTATTTAAACTACTTCTTAAAAAACCATAACCATCAGGAAGTACTTCAAGTATGCCATCTACAAAAATTACGCCACCATTTTTAGCATGGTCTTTTAAAATTTCAGTAATAATCTCTTGTCTTTTATAGTCATATATAACGTCTTGATCCATTCCTAATTCAAGACCTTTTTTTCTTAGTATTTCATTTGAAACAGTGTAATAATCATTTAAAAGGAGAGAAGGAGCATTTGGATTTTCATCTAAATTGATTTCTTCAATTTTTTCATCTCGTCTTTTCTTATTTTTATTATTATTATTATTATTATT
>JAENWY010000007.1 GCA_016649775.1 Spirochaetaceae bacterium | reverse complement strand
TAAGTTAAACAATTTTTTACAAGTACCTTATATCTATTACCTCGTTGAGTAATCTTATATTCATTATTTCTACTACAACCTTCACAACTCAAACCCTTGGAATCGTGTCTAAAGCAACTTCTTGATATAAACAAAGGAGCTACAAAATCATCACCAACAATAGATGGTTCAAATGGCCATTTATCTGTATTTTTATTAATAGTTTCCATGAATATATAACCACCTGATAAATGAGAAATCATCTCTTTGACAGATTGAGCTGCTTCACTATTTCCTAAATAAAGATAAATATCAGCAAAAGCTTTTATATTAGGATTAACTCTATTAATCCATCTAACTTGAGAAATATTGTTAATACCAATTCTAGTTCTATCTAATAATCTATTCATTTCAAGGTTTTTAACTAAATCACATAATCTTTTTATTTCTTCTTCTTCATTGAAATTTACAGGAGATAAAGGAAGGTAATAATAACCATCAATTAATATCAAGTCTGAAATATCTGTAGGAATAGTTGTAAAAAATGGTAAACCATCTTCTAGTACAAGTTTAGATCTTTGTGGCAAAATTTCTAAAACAGTTTTAGGATATTTAGGTAATTCAATAGGACTCTCTAAATAATCTTCAAATTTCTCTTCAAGAATTTCATACCAATCTCTTCTAATTTGTTTCATTTGTGATAAGGGTATAAACAAATTACTATTTTCAATTTTACTATTATCAATAAAATTAAAATTAGTACAAACCACAGAACTCTTATCAGAACGAGCAAAAACTTTTTCAATTTTACTTTTCCAATCAAATGGAGAAATTGATTCTTCAACTACTAAAAAAGTACTGTAATATGCTTTAATAATACAATTATCTGAAGTGGATAATTCAATAGAGTCAGCATTAATTGTAACATTAATATCTAGAGGAACCTTGGTAAGTGGTAAACGATCTGTATTTATTATTTTTTCATCCTGATCATGTGAGGAAATTAAATAAATTGTATCACCCACTCTCGGTGGCTCATTATTAATATTAACACCTATATCAACACACATTCCCTTAGAAGCTCTTGTTAAAGATTTTGAATATTTATCTTGAATTGAAAATACACTAAACTTATTAGCTTCTATAGGTGCTTTACTTCCTTCAACTAAATACATAAGTCCATCATGAATTGCAATATCTTCAAGTAATTCTACTTCTGCATAAAAACTTGAACCTAATTCAGAACAACCTAATACCTTTGCAGCAGGTAATCCTCTATGACCTGGAAAATCAGGAGAACATAATGGATCAGCATTACGATTCTCAGGGTTGTATCCATGTCTTCCATATTTTGTTGTCCATCCACCATAAGCTGAGCGTGAAAAAACTATTTCTAATTTCTTAAAAGCTTCAGTTGCATCTTCACCGTCCAGTACTAATCTATAAGCTTTAGTAACAGCAGCAACATAAGAAGGAGACTTCATTCTTCCTTCAACTTTTAAACTATCAATTCCAATTTGCTGTAGTAGTTTTACACTATTTCCAAGCTCTAAATCACGCATTGAAAAAAACCATGCATCTTCATCTTCATCACTGAACCAAGTACGACAAATTTGAGCACAAGCGCCACCATTTGCTGACCTACCAGTTATTTGATGAGAGGCCATACAAAGGCCTGAAAAACTATAACACAATGCACCATGTATGAATACTTTCAATTCAACTTCAGGGCAGGCTACTCTAATGTATTTGATTTCACTAATTGTTAATTCTCTTGCAAGAACTACTCTAGTAAAACCAAGTAATTCCATAGCTCTAACACCTTCGACTGTATGCACAGCTAACTGAGTAGAGCCATGAAGTGGTAGTTTTTTAAAATGATCTTTAATTAATTTTGCAACACCTAAGTCTTGCACAATAACTCCATCACATCCTATTAATTCAAGATGCCTTAATGTTTTAAGTAAAGCACCCATTTGTAAATCTACAAGTACAGTATTGATTGTTACATAAACACATTTGTTTATGCTCTTTGCATATGTCCATAATTTTGAATATTCTTCAAACGTAAAATTAGCGGCATTTTTTCTTGCAGAGAAATTTTTTAAACCCAAATATATAGCATCAGCACCTTCTCTAAATGCAACCAATGCTGATTGCATTGATCCTGCAGGTATGGCAAGTTCACTCATAATAATCCCTTATTGTTATTTTTAATTGTCTTTAAGAAAACAGTATTTTTTTATTATAAAACAGAAACCATCAAATATAAAGACTATGGTAAAAAGGTTACATAAATATCAATAAAAATTTACCTATTTAATCATATTCCGGAATAAGTATTGAAATTTATTCATTATTTGTTATACAATAATACTAGGACAAAAGGATAAACGTAAAAGAACTTTTACATTTAATTTTAAACAAGCCTAACGATTTTTGTAATGATATATTTATTATATCAAACAGTAATAGTTAATATCAATCATAAAAATATGAGATGATATTTGAAGAATGCAAATTTTTATTACAGGAGTAATATATGAATTCTAAGTATACAGATTTACTTAAAAGTAAAATGAGTGATGTAAGTTTTGCTAAACTAACATCTCTAGACAACAAAAAAGTTATGGATTTTATTGGTCAATTCGCTGAACATTGTAACCCAGCATCTTTGTATGTTTGTGATGATAGCGAAGAAGATGAACAATTCATCAGAGAGCAATCAATTGCAAAAGGTGAAGAAGAAGTTTTAGCTAGAAACAAACAGACTATCCACTGGGATAATGTTAATGACCAAGCAAGAGATAAAGTTAATACACGTTACCTAGTATATAAAGAAAATCTAGAAAGAATGAAATCTTTAAACTCAGTTGAATACAACAAAGGTTTAGAAGAAATCATGAGCATTTCAAAAGGTATTATGACAGGTAAAGATGCTGTTGTTAAATTCTTCTGTGAAGGACCTGCTTTCTCAGAATTCACAATGCCTTGCGTTCAGATTACTGACTCTTGGTATGTTGCACATTCAGAATCTATTCTTTACAGACCTGCTTTTGCACACTTCTTAGCTTTAAAGGGCGAGAAGAAAGACGAATTCTTTAGATTTATCCACTCAGCTGGTGAATTAGATGAAAACAACACAAGTGCAAACTTAGACAAGAGAAGAATTTACATGGATACTCAAAACAACATCGTTTATTCAATGAATTGCCAGTATGCTGGTAACACTGTTGGTCTAAAAAAACACTCAATGCGTCTTGCTATCAATAAAGGTGGACAAGAAGGTTGGTTATGTGAACACATGTTCACAATGGCTTGCGTAAACAGAGAAAAAGGTCGTAAGACTTACTTCGCAGGTGCTTACCCATCAGCTTGTGGTAAAACATCTACAGCAATGATTCCTGGTGAAGAAATTGTTGGTGATGATATTGCTTATTTCAGAAACATTAATGGCCAATTCAGAGCTGTTAACGTAGAACAAGGTATTTTCGGTATTATCAAAGATGTTAATGCAGAAGACGATCCTTTAATCTATGAAAACCTTCTAAAGAACCAAGAAGTAATCTTCTCTAATGTTTTACGTGCTGAAGACAATCTTCCTTATTGGTTAGGTTCAGGTGTTGAAACTCCTAGTAAAGGTGATAACTTCTCTGGTAAAGATTGGTTTGCTGGTAAGAAAGATGCTAAGGGCAATGAAATCAAATGTGCTCACGGTAATGCTCGTTACACAATGAGACTTGATTATCTTGATAACTTTGATAAAGCTGGTTTTGAAGCTAAAGAAGGTATCTTAGTACAAGGTGTATTCTACGGTGGTCGTGATAGTGATACTTCAGTTCCTGTTGAAGAATCAGCTTCATGGAAAGAAGGTATCCTTCTTAAAGCTTGTACTCTAGAATCTGAAACAACTTCTGCAACTTTAGGTGCTGAAGGTGTTAGAACTCCTAGCCCAATGGCTAACATGGATTTCTTATCATACCCTCTAGGTGAATATACTCTAAACAACATCAACTTTGTTAATGATTTAAAAGAAGTACCAAAAGTATTCTCAACTAACTATTTCTTAAGAACTCCAGAAGGTAAATTCTGTAATTCTAAGTTAGCTAAAAAAGTTTGGGTTCACTGGGCTGAAGCTAGAGTTAATGGTGAATTTGAAGCTGTAGATACACCTACAGGTAAAATCCCTGTATATGCTGATCTAAAAAAATTATTCAAACAATTCTTAAATGTTGAATATACAAAAGCTGAATATGAATACCAATTCACATTCCGTTGTGACAAATGGATTGCTAAATTAGAAAGATCTAAAAAATACTTCACGAAAATGGATCCTTTATGTCCATCAATAGTATTCGAAGAATGGGATTCTTACATTGCTAAACTAGAAGCTGCTAAGGCTAAGTTCGGTAACGATATCCTTCCTGGTAAATTCGTAAAATAGTTTTTAACTGAACTAAAAAAAGTCATTCGAAAGAATGGCTTTTTTTTAGCCCTTTAGAACTATCCTAATTATTCATTTTTAAGAATCATAAAAATACACATTCATTTACTTTACATATGAGAAAGAAATAACTATTATTTAAACATAAAGTTAGTTAACATTAACTTCATAAAGGAAAGCATTAATGGAATTAGTAATAGTTAGACATGGAGAAAGTGAGTGGAATAAAAAAAATCTTTTTACTGGTTGGAGCGATGTTGATTTAACAACATTTGGCAGAGAACAAGCTACAAATGCTGGAATTGATTTAAAAAATGAAGGTTTTAGCTTTGATGTAGCTTATACATCTTACCTTAAAAGAGCTATCCATACTTTAGATAACATAATGGATTCAATGGATAATGTTTATTTACCTGTTATAAAAGCATGGCAATTAAATGAGAAAAGTTATGGTGCTTTACAAGGTTTAAATAAGGCCGAGACAGCTAAGAAATATGGAGAAGATAAAGTTCTTCTTTGGAGACGATCTTATGATGTTAAACCACCCCTACTAGAACTAGATGATGAAAGATCTCCATTAGAGGACCCAGCTTACAAAACAATTGATAAAAAGTTTCTACCACTTGGAGAAAGTTTAAAAGATACTATAGAAAGAGTAATTCCTTATTTTGAAAATAATATAAAAATGAGAGTTGAAAATGGAGAAAAGGTAATAATTGTAGCACATGGTAACTCTCTCAGAGCTTTAGCAAAATATTTTGACAAATTATCTAATGAAGAAATATTGAAAGTAAATATTCCAACTGGTATTCCTTTAGTTTATGATTTTGATAAAAATTGGAATGTTGTAGAAAAACATTATATAGGTGATCCTGATAAAATCAAAAAACTTATAGAGAGTGTTGCAAACCAAGGAAAAAGTAAGTAAAAAGGACTATTGAGGCTAAATACAAATAAAACATAAGTTTTGTTTGCCATATTCAAAGACTTAGACTATTATTATTTATAATATTAATTAAAAAGGATTATACATGAATGAAAAAGTAAATGTATTTGATTATACAAAAGAAATAATTGATGCCTTAGCAAAAGGTGTATTAGTAACAACTAAAGCTGATGATAAAGTTAACTCAATGGTAATATCTTGGGGTGCAATTGGTATTGAATGGGGTAAACCTATTTTTACAATTTATATTAGAGAGAGCCGATACACTAGAGAACTTTTAGAAAAAAATGGTGAATTTACAGTTAATATTCCAATGGGTTCTTACGATAAAAAGAAAATTACAAATATATGTGGGTCAATGTCTGGTCATGATATTGATAAAATAAAAGCTGCTAATCTAACTCTTGTTGATAGTGAAGAAATATCAGTTCCAGGAATAAAGGAACTACCTTTAACACTAGAATGCAAAGTTCTATATAAACAAAAACAAGATAAAAAGGCTATAGGACAAGAGCAAACAGAAAAGTACTATCCATATGATATCCCTGGTACATACCATGGCTCAAATAGAGATTACCACACTGCTTACTATGGTGAAATTGTTAGAGCTTCAATAATAAAATAGAATTATAATAAATTTTTAAAGATAAAATAACAACTTATGTATACCATATAGTTGTTATTTTAACTAAAATCAAATATTTTAAAAATAATTATTTTTTTAATTCTAAATTATTTCTTAAAAAAAGATTAATATAAATACACAATAATTATATTTACATAATTATTAATAATATATTTTTACTTATATATTAATTATTTAGAGAAATCACATATAGATTTTTTTATTTTTTATCATTCAAGGGGTTCACTTAAGTATAATATTTCTGTTATTGTTTAATGACTCTTGAGAGTCAGTAAAAAATCAAAAAGACACATAGTGTTTTTTTTTTGGAAAAATTCTTGGAGTGATTTATGTCTAAACATATTGTTGACGGTACCGTTTATGGACCAAGTGACAAACCCCCAATTGCAGAATGGGTATTTTTAAGTATCCAACACGTATTTGCAATGTTCGGAGCAACGATTTTAGTTCCAATTTTAACAGGACTAAGTCCTAGTGCTGCTTTATTTAGTGCTGGTACTGGTACATTGATTTACATTATAATTACTAAAGCTAAAGTTCCTGCTTTCTTAGGTAGTTCTTTCGCTTTTATCCCAGGTATCATAATGATATCATCGCAATTCGGCATCGAATATGCTATGGGTGGTGCTTTTTTTGCTGGTATTTTCTACGCAATTATAGCAGGAATTATAAAGAAAGCTGGTCGCAGTTGGATTGATAAAGCTTTACCTCCTGTAGTAATTGGATCTGTTATTATTGTTATTGGTCTTAATCTAGCACCAACTGCAATGGGAATGGCAATGAATGGACCCGATGGTAAATACAGTATCTTATATTTATCTATTGCAGTCTTTACTTTATCTGTTACAATTATTGCTAATATATTCTTTAAAAAATTCTGGGCACTGATTCCAATATTAATTGGTTTATTTAGTGGCTATTTTTTTGCCCTAATTATGGGTAAATTTTTCCCTTCTTATGCAATCATAGATTTCACAGCAGTTAAAGAAGCTGCATGGTTTGGTTTACCACACTTTGCAGTCCCAAAATTTAACTTAGTAGCTATCCTTACATTTATAATAATATCCTTTGCAACTATATGTGAACACTTAGGAGATATTATGGTATTAAGCAAGGTTGTTGGAGAAGACTATTATGAAAATCCAGGTCTACATAGAACTATTCTTGGTGATGGTATTGCTACAGCTTGGGCTTCATTGTGGGGTGGTCCTCCAAATACTACCTATGGTGAAAATATTGGTGTATTAGCAATTACTCGTGTATACAGTGTATGGGTTATTGGTGGAGCAGCTGTTCTTGCAACAGTTTTATCCTTCTTTACTAAATTTGGTGCTTTAATTCAAACAATTCCTTCTCCTGTATTAGGTGGTATTTCAATGCTATTATTTGGTATTATTGCTAGCTCAGGACTTAGGACTTTAGTTGAATCAGGAGTTAATTATCAAGATAAAAGAAATCTTACTATCAGTAGTGTTATATTAGTAATTGGTATTGGTGGTGGTATGGTTCAATTCCCACTAGCAAGCGGATTAAATTTCTCACTAGGTGGCGTTGCTCTAGCAACAATCGTTGGTATCTTCTTAAACTTAGTATTACCTATTAGAAATAAAGACACGCAATACATCTAGAATTTGATTAATATTTATTTATACAGCCGATTTTTAATTAGTCGGCTGTTTTTTTTAATTATAATAAAAAATTCTTTTATCACCTACTATATGAAATTAATATAAATGACTATTATAAAATTATGTTCAAATATACACTTATAGATACCGACGATAAATTTAGAGATATAATAAAATACTGGAAAGAAAATAATATGCTTTCAATAGCTATGGACTTTGAAGGGGAATTCAACCTCCATGTCTATGGAGAACACCTTTGTTTAGTTCAACTATTCGATACAAAACAATACTACCTGGCAGATCCTTTTGAACTATCACAAGAAATGTTAAAGGAATTCTTTGAAGATACAGAAATTGAAAAGATTATGTTTTCTTGTGATAGTGATTCAGCCCTTGTTCGAAAACAGTATGATATTCAACTTAAAAATATATATGATGTTAGGATTCCGGCAATGGAATTAGAATTCATGGGTAACTACACAGCCCTTGTTAAAAGAAACTTAGATGTTACAATTGAAACTGCAGGATCAAAGAAAAAGAATCAAATGACCAACTGGCTTAAGCGACCTTTAAAGGAAGACCAAATACAATATGCTCTTCTTGATGTTGCATACCTTTATCAGCTAAAAGAAAGTCTTATTATTGAAACTGAAGCAGCAGGACTTACTAAAGCCGTTAATTCAAAAATGAAAATGGCAGCGGTACATAAAGGACCAGATAAACCAGGTTGGGCAAAACTGGGTAACTATAAAAGAATGAGTCATAGTGAAAGAATATATTTAAAACACTTTTTTATAGCTCGTGATATAATAGCAAAAAAGGAAAACGTCCCAGCCGCTCGCATTCTTGATAAAAGAAAACTTGTTACAATGGCAAAGGACGTTCCCTCTACAGATAGAGAACTAAAATATATTATCCACCATAGAGATTATAGAATTGAAAGACAATTATACCCTCTAATGAAAAAAGCTATGGAAGATAGTGTTAAAGAATTGTCTATCTAAATATCTCTATTTTTATTCATTTCATTTCTAAATTCACAACCCTCAGCAATTAAATAAATACTTCTGTTGTATGGGGTTGGAATATTATGTTTTTCACCAAGTCTTATAATAGTTCCACTGAACCAATTATTTTCAGTTTTCTTGGAAGCCATAATATCCTGACACATTGATGTTCTACCATACAGAGGTAAATTACCCATAAGTTTAAGATCTTCTTCAAAATCGTTAGAAGTAAGAATTACTCCTTCTTTTTTTGAAACTTCAATAACTTCAAAGGCTATTTTTCTACCAAGGTCTGCTAAAGAGGGAGAGCTGAATATACCGTAGCCACCTCTACATATTGCAGAAAGAGTATTAAAGACAGTATTAAGCATAAATTTATTATATTGATCATGTCTAATATCTTGTGGAACTAAATAAGGAACATCGGCTTTATCAAACAAGGATTTAAGGGCTTTAACAGACTCACTCTCTCTATTATCTTTTTCACCAAATACAATTTTACCAATTGAAGTAAAATTAATAAGACTACCACTATTCTCAGAACTTAAACCCACACAAAAGCCATATAGAACCTTATCTTCACCATAGGCTTTAATTAACTTTTCTTCAGATTCTATTCCGTTTAAAAGTGATAAAATTATAGTATTTTCTCCAACAGCATTTTTTATATCAATAACTGCTTCATCAATTTGAAGATTTTTAGTAGCTAATAAAATAAAATCTGCCTCACTAGCATCTTTTGGATCAACTACATTATAGAATTTAGTTTCTCCATTAATACTAATACCATTTTTTTTATAGCGTTCTAATCTATTACCTTTTGCAAGAATTTCAACATTAGCAGTTCCTAAATAATCATTTAGCTTATCACCATAAAGAGCACCAACAGCTCCGAAACCTATTACACATATTTTCTTAATATCCATATATTCAACCTCATTAATTGATAATATTATGTAATAAAAAGAATATTCAAGGGTTATGAAATTATTTGTCCCTCTTTTATTGTATAAAATAGCTTTTTTGTAAAAGCTTAACACGATATAAGAAACACATGTAATAAATAAAAATAATCTCCCACATAGACTAATCTACATGAGAGAATTTCATTACTCAAGATAAATAAAGAAAAACGACGTTCTTTATTTACATAATTCAATTATAATACTGCTTTCACTTGAATTCAAGTTATGAATATCAAAGTACACAATACTACATAATAAAATTTTATAAAATCTTCTTTTTATTATATGGAGTCTGTTTTAAAGGTAATGAAGTTCTAAAAATACCATCATCTTTATAGTAAGCCATTTGTGCAGCAGGTGCTGAAGGAATAGTTGCTAATTCACCTATTCCTTTTGCGCCGTATGAATAATTTGTTTTACCAGGTCCTTTAGCGAATAACATTTCAATTTCAGGAACTTGAGTAGATCTAAGTAACCCTAAGGTTCCATATTTAACTTTGAGGTATCCACCATCAACTACAAAATCTTCAGTTAAACAATAACCGAGACCCATAGCAACTCCACCTTCTATTTGTCCTTCAATAGCAGTTGGATTAACAATGGTGCCTACATCACAACAGATAGTTGTTTTAGCAACTTTTTTATCTTCATCTAACTCAACAACTTGAGCAGAATAACTATAAGCCACGTGAGAAACAGGATGTTCTTTGGTTGAAGTAATCTTATCTGTATTAAAGATAAATTCTCCACTAAATTCTCTCCCTTCTAACTCTTCTAAGCTATTAGTCATCAAAGCTTCTTTTAACTCTGTAGCAGCTCTTTTTATAGCTTCACCGGTAAATACAGTCTGGCGACTTGCAGTACTTGTTCCACTATCAGGAGTACGAGTTGTATCGGGTCTCTCTAGAATAACTTGATCTCTCTTTATATTACAAGTTTCACCAAGCATCTGTTGAGCCATTGTTGCAATACCTTGACCCATACAAGCTGCACTTGTTCTAATATGAACAACTCCATCTTCAATAGACAAAATACATCTTCCTGCATCAGGAAGTCCTACACCAATACCACTATTTTTAAAGGAAATAGCAAAGCCATTATTTGGTTTATTATAATAAGCATCTCTAACACTTTCTATACATTCTCTAATACCACAATCGACTCCAGCGATTTGACCATTAGGCATTGTATCTCCAGGCTTAAGAGAATTCATATATTTAAATTCAAAAGGATCCATACCAACTTTTTCAGCAAGAAGGTTAAGATTTGCTTCAATTGCAAAACAACTTTGAGTTACACCAAAACCTCTAAAAGCACCCGATGGAACATTGTTGGTATAGATAGCTTTACCTACAACATCAATATTTTGATAATTATAAGGACCAGAGGCATGAGTACAAGCTCTTTGTAATACAGGACCACCTAATGATGCATAAGCACCAGTGTTTGCGAGAATTAAAGCTTTCATTCCCATGATTTTACCATTTGCATCACAACAAGTACTAAAGTCCATTTCCATTGGATGACGTTTTGGGTGTACTGATAAACTTTCTTGGCGAGTTAAATGTAATTTAACTGGACGTTTAGTTATATAAGCCATTAATGCAGCATGATGTTGAACACTCATGTCTTCCTTACCACCAAATCCACCACCAACTAATGTTGATTGTATATGAATATTTTCTTGGGGTAATTTTAACATTCTACTTATTTCACGTTGTTCATCATATATGGATTGGCTAGAGGTATAAAGGAATACTCCTTCCCCATCAGGTTTGGCTATAGCACATTCAACTTCCATAAAAGCATGTTCAGTGTAGGGAACACTATAATGGTTAGTAACAGTGTATTTTGCTTCTGCAAAAGCCTTATCAACATTCCCTCTTGAAATATGTTCAACACAAAGTAAATTACCACTTTCATGAATAGAAGGAGCATCTTCTTCAAGAGCTTTTTCAATAGTGTCTACAACAGGTAATACTTCATATTCAATATCTATTAGACTAATAATTTCATCAAGACTATCAAAATTAGTTGCAGCAATAATAGCAATGCCATCACCAATATATCTTGTGATATTACCCTCTGCAATTAACACATCCCAGTCATGAACTATATGACCTAATTTGTTTTCGGGTACATCTTTTGCAGTTGCAATATAAACACAATCAGGATGCTTATTAGCTTTAGTTAAATCAAGTTTAACAATTTTAGCTCGTGGATAAGCACTACGAAGAACTTTACAAAAAAGCATTCCATCTAGATAAATATCATCGGTAAAAACACCCTTACCTAAAACTTTTTCAATTGCATCAGGTCTTGTATATCTCATATCAATCCGAGGTTCATCATCTAAAGAAGGAATTTCAAAATTTTCACGAAAGAATCTAGCACAATCTAAAATAGCTTGTTCTATTTTTTTGTAACCAGTACATCTACAAATATTACCTTGAATACATTTACGTACTTCTTCAAGTGTTGGATTTAAATTAATATCTAAAAGAGATTTGGCACTCATTACCATTCCGGGTGTACAAAAGCCACATTGAACAGCTCCTGCTTTAGCAAAACAATAGCCATAAACATCCTGTTCTCTTTCACTTAAACCCTCAATAGTAACAATTTTCTTACCATCAAGTTTAGAAGTTTTAGCAACACATGCTTTCTTTTTTTTTCCATCAATAAGTACAGTACAAGTGCCACAGACACCTTCACTACATCCATCTTTAGAACCATATAATTTTAAATTTTCTCGCAGAAACCTGAGTAAGCTTTTGTCAATGTCAGTTGAAATATTTTTCCCATTAACGCTAAAAGTATGCACAGTGTTTCCTCCTAGGCATAACACGTTGTGTCATAAAATCTGCGTGTCGCTTAGTCGTCCGAATTGAGGAGCAATTCTGTGATACAACGCAATTGCCATTGTTGCAAATTGGTGCTCAAATGTCAATGATATGAATACTTTGAAGTGCCTAGACCATTATATAAACAAATATAACTATTCAAATATCTAGGAAAATAAACTAAGAAAATACCAAATATTAAAACCAGGTTCAAGAAGTTTCCAAAAATTCTTGTAAGTAAAAATTAATTTCAATAATTATTATGTCTACTTAAGAGGTACCAGCACCTTCTGGGTAAAGTTTTAAAGAATTAGATAATAAAAATCAATGTTCTTAACTTAGGCTAATTCATATCAATTTTATGTATTGTCCTCTCTAAAAAGTTATGGTTAGTCTGTCTTTTTGCAGATTATTGTATCTAGGTCTTAAATGATTTTCCTTAAGTTATGAGCCGAGAATAAAAGAGTAAAATTAGTTATTGAGCCCAATTTTAATTAGAAAATTATAAAAAGGAATATCACAGGTACAATGACTCATATATTGGTGCAGGTGAAAAGTACACAGCCCATATTATATGAGCAATTTTAAAACTAATGTGTTAAAGTGATTTATCGTAAAAGAATATTATGCGCCAACCCACAAAAGGTGTCAAAGACCCAATAATTCTAATAATTAAAATTATGAATCTTAATTTGATTGCTTTAAGTATACCTTAACTAAAAATTCTACCCACACAAAGTCACAAAGAGCCTCTTTTTGTTAGGGTTTACAACTATATATATTTTTCTTGCTGCTTTGCTCACCCTATTTAGTATAGGAGAGGCAATAAGTGCTTCAAATCACAGTTATTTTGTAACAAACCAAACACCAATAGGACATAGAGCAAGATTTTCTTCAATACGTACAATACTTGAAGAAGCTGGATTTGCCATAGGTCCTCTACTTGGAGGAAAAATAATAGATAATTTTGGATATCCTACTATTTTTATTATTTCAAGTTTAATTTTAACTATCTTCTTTATCGGTCTTGAAATAATAAGGATACTCTACAAAAAAAACATGGAACAAAATATTAAAATTCTATAGAAATCATGAATATATTTTTAAAAAAAGCTATATTTTCCCCAATAATTAATGCATAATGAATTATTCAAATCCTATATCACAAACATGGGTAACTATTAAATAAGTACATATTAAATATAAAAATATTATCTATGAACTTACCATTCCCCATAGTTTTTAATACTAGATATTAAGCAAAACATATTATAGTATAATTTTTACTATATAAAAGGAAAAGACTTTGTACAGAAAACTACCAAGAGATATATGGGCTTTGGCTTTTATCAACTTTATAAACGGAGTTGGCTCTTTTGTATTTCCATTTCTTACATTATTTATGACAGTAAAACTAGGCTATTCTATTGCTTATGCAGGATTTTTCACAATGCTATCATTATCAATGTATGCCCCTGGATCTATAATTAGTAGTAAGTTATCAGATATCTATCCAAGAAAAACAATTATGATTGTTACTCAAATATTATGTGGTTTAGCTATGATAGTTACAGGATTATTTATGAATAATAAAGAAATTGTTCCTTTTTTATTATTATCAATTTTCTTTTTTGATGGAGCAACTGATCCAGCAAGAACTGCTATCCATGCAGATCATACTACATTCCAAAATAGAAAAGAGGCTTTCTCATTATTCTATTTTGCCTTCAATATTGGATTTGCAGTTGGCCCTATGGTTGCAGGAATTTTATTTTATAAATACCCTCAATGGTTATTTATTGGAAATGGATTAGTAACACTCTGTAGTACTTTATTAGTGATGATATTAATTGAAGATAAAAAGCCAACTACAGAAGAACTTGAATTAAGCATAATAAACAATCAAAGTGACAAAGCTGTTGAAGGATCTGTTTGGAAAGCACTAAAAGAGAGACCTCTCTTAACAATTTATTTATTAATATCATCAGCGGCAGGTTTGGCGAGAGCTTTTATATTCTTTGCCATACCATTATTCTTTAATGAACTATTTTTAATGAAAGGACCTACCTATTATGGTTCAATAATGAGTATTAATGCTATAACAGTTATTGTTTTTACACCAATAATTGTAAAATTATCAAACAATAGACATCCACTTAGAGATATTTCAATGTCATTACTATTGTATTCTTTAAGCTATTTCATCATGGGCTATGCTAGTTCCTATATTTATTTTGCAGCTCTTATGGTATTAGCCACTATTGGAGAGGTATTAAGTGCAACAAATTATGAATACTTTTTCACCAATCAAACACCAATGGGACATAGAGCAAGATTTTCATCAGTTCGCCTTATTTTAGAAGGATCAGGCTTTGCAATTGGACCTCTTCTTGCAGGTATTATAATTAATGACAAAGGGTATACTTTTATTTTCCTTTCTTCTGCTATAATACTATTAGGATGTGCAATAGCTTTGCAATTTTTAAGGTTAGCATATAAAAAGAAAACTAATAATAAATATTAAAAAAACTAAAAGGATTAAATATGAATAAAAAACAATACACAATTGCAGTAATAGATGGACAAGGAGGATCACTTGGTAAAACCCTTGTTAAAAGAATTAAAAAAGAGTTTCCACGACTCTTTATCCTTGCTATAGGAACTAATTCCATCGCAACTAGTAATATGCTTACAGGAGTTCCTGATGCTATAGCCACAGGAGAGAACCCGGTAATTGTTGGTGCTAGGAAATCAAATATTATTATAGGCGCCATAGGTATTATAATTGCCGATGCACTTCATGGCGAAATTACAGCAAAAATGGCCTCAGCAATAGGAGCCTCAGAAGCTCATAAAATTTTAATACCTATTAGCAAATGCAATACAAGTATTGCAGGAACTGAAAAAATTGGACTTGAAAATCTTATTAAAGATTGTATGGAGTTAATTAAAAACCAATTAATTGAAAAGGATATTACTCTAATATAATAACCCTCAATACGTTTTATACCATTTCTTGACAAGATTATTATTTACCCATAGTATAAATTAATGATTTCAGGAAGAAATCAAATAATTATAAAATATTATTTTTCTATATAGCCAGGAAGGCTTGACTTTAACTCGTCAACCCTTACTGGTTATTTTTTTGGAGTAAAATTATGGATATGATTAAACAAGAGCTAAAAAATGGTAATACATTGAATATTTTTAATGGAGAAGAATTGATTTTTTCGTCCAAAAGTAACTGGTTAAATCCATTATTTGAAGCTGATGAATTTTTTACAAATAATCCTCAAAAATTTGATAATCTAATGGCTCATGATACTGCTGGTGGAAAAGCTGCAGCTGCACTAATGATTAGAATGAATATTAAAAGAGTCCACTTTAATCTTGTAAGCGAACAAGCTCTTAAGTTATTAAAAGAATATAATGTTGAATTAATATATGATAAAAAAGTCGATAAATTACTATGCATGACAGAAGATTTACTATCAAGTGAAACTAATATTGATAGTATTTATTCTTTTCTAAGAATCAAAGCTAAAAAAGTATCAGGCCTTAGTATTGATATGAATAATGTTTCTATTGGCTATAACAAGAAGGCAGTTTTTAAGAACCTTAACCTATCTTTAAAAGCCGGCGAAGCAGTAGTTATAAATGGAGAGAATGGTATTGGTAAGACTACACTTATAAGAACTCTCCTAGGTGAATTATCTCCTGTATCAGGAAGCATTACTATAGATGGCACTAATATTAATAAAATAGAGAAAAGTACTATCGGCTATATTAAGCAAGAAAAAGAGAAACAAAATTTTCCAACTAATGTTCGAGAGGTAGTTGCAATGGGGATAAAAGAAAAACTCTCAAAAAAAGATAAAAACTACTTAATTGAAACAAGTCTTAGAAAATGCAGAGCCAACCATTTAGTTGATAGAAATTATTATACCCTCTCTGGTGGGGAAAAACAAAGAGTATCAATAGCAAGGACCCTTGCTCAAAAAGCAAAAATACTTATATTTGATGAACCTACTTCATTTTTAGATCACGAAAGCGAAGAAGAATTAGCACAAATTCTTCAAGCTCTAAATACAACGCAAATGCCAACAATTCTTTGCATAACTCATGATGTAGAACTAATAAAGAAATTAAACTGGAGAGTCTATAAAATGGAGAGACAGGATGCTTAGTTTATTATTACTTCCCCCTATGCTAAAAGCTCTTATTGCCATCGTCTTCGGGGGTATTGCATTCCCCGCTTGTGGTGTTATGATATTGAGACTAGACTTAGTCCCTTTACGATATGCACTAATGCATGGAGTTATTTTAGGAGGTGCTATTGCACTTGCTTTAAATTTACCATCACTCCCTCTAATAATAATTGTAAATTTATTAGTAGTAGTATTAGTTCTAAAACTTCAAACTAACAATTCAGTATCAAGTGCAGCAGCTATGGTATTTACCATGGGTCTAGCCTCACTAATCATGCACTTGTTTGACGTTCCCGCAAAAGATTCACTTCAACTATTATGGGGCAGTCCTTTTGCTTTATCATATATTGATTTAGGAGTTTTAATAGCTCTCTGCATAATACTATTTATATATATTATAGTTTCCTTTAAAGACATTGTAGCGCTTTTCTTTGATAGTGATATAGCAAGATCACTTGGTCTCAATGTTGACTTTCACTATTCTTTTATGGTTGTACTAATTGCTCTTACAGTAGCACTTGCCATGAGATTAATAGGAGCACTATTAATTGATGCTCTTCTTATTTTGCCTGTCTTAATAGCTTCCAAGTTTAGTAAAGGAACTAAAGAGTTATTTATCAAATCATCTCTTAGTGGATTATTTATTTCTGTTTTAGGATATTTCTTATCACTAATATATAATTTTCCATTAAGTGCCACCATCGCCTTAAGTGCAGCACTAATGTACTTAATATTAAATATTGTCCAAAAAATTTTAATCAATAAGAGGTTTAAAAATGAAAAAGATACTTTCATTACTAATTAGTTCAACTCTAATTATCTCATCAATTTTTTCTCAAGGAGTTAGAGAAGAAAAAGTACTACCAACATATACAGCTTCAACTGCATGGACTGCTGCATTTGCACAACTAGGAGGTTTAGATGATATTACTAATATAGCCCCTGCCAATTTAAATCATCCACCTGAATATGAAATATTACCTCAAGATATAAATAATATAGTTCATTCAAAGTTATTTATTTATGCCGGTTACGAAGGTATGATGAAAACATTATCAAAGAATCTAATTGATGAATCTAAAATGATAAAGATTAATACATCAAATAGTTTGGATAATGTTATTGCCGTTGCTTCTCAAATAAGTAAACAAGCAGGCACAGAAGAAATCAGTAAGGTAAGAGTTTCAAAATATAAAACTTTAATGATAGATGCAAGAAAATATATAAAAGCAAATAATCTTGATCAATTAAGATGCCTTGTAAATTTTCATCAAGCACCACTGGCTAAAGACTTAGGTCTAAATGTTGTAAAGACTTTTGGACCTGGAGCGATTACTCCCGCCGATATTAAAGATGCTAGTGTAAATAATTATGATTTAATCATTGATAATGTTCATACTATCTTAAGTGGCCCTCTAGTTGAGGTATCACCTGATACTCCAATTATTATTTGGCGTAATTTTCCTGATAATTTAGAACCTGATGCCCTATACAATATGGTTGATTCTAACATAAAATTATTAGAAGAATTGAAGTAATAATAACTTTCAAAATGAAGGGATTGCAAATTTGCAATCCATTTTTTTGTTCAAATACTCTCATCTAAATATTGGTGAAAAATAATTAATTTCGTGCTTAAATAATTTCCAATTCTCTATTTATCAAAATTTATAACCACCATAAAAATTCAGGACAGAATTAAATGTAAGAGAAAATTCTCAATATAATAAGTGAAAAAAGAATATTGTTATAGCATTTAAATTTTTTTGACTTTTATAAAGTCAAAACTATATTTTTAAATTATTTAATACAAATAATTTTGTTATAAAAAAAATTGACAAAAATAAAATGTAATGCTAAAATGATTAAACGATTAATCATTAATCAAAAAAAGGAATATTCATATAATGAAAAAATCTAAAAAAATGTTTTTAGGAATTTTACTGGGTCTAATGGTATCCACTACAATTTTTGCAAGTGGTGAAAAAGAAACAAAATCGGAAGGGCCATTGGAAATGAAAATTACTACATGGACAAGTAATAAAGATCAAATAGCTTTATTAAATTCTTTTGTAGACGAATTTGCAAAATTGAAGGGTGTTGATATTGATATGGATTTTGAAACAATTCCATTTGCAGAATATACAACAAAACTAGCTCTTGAACTTCAAGGTTCTGAAGCTCCAGATGCATTCTGGGTATTGGAGACAACTGCTCCAACTTTCCTTGCTTCCAATAGATTAGCTAATTTAACCGATGCTCTTCAGGAATATAATTTTGATGATTTATCCAGAGGTGCTATGCAATTATAGCAACAAGATGGGAAAACCTATGGAGTTCCTTTTTCAACTTCCCCTTTCATCATGATTTATAATCAAGACTTATTTATTCAAGCAGGAATAGATACACCAAAAGAAATGCAAGCTAAAGGAGAATGGACTTGGGAAGAATTTAAAGAAGCCTGTGCAATAATTACTGCAAAAACAGGTGAATATGCCTATCAAACTCCAGATGGTGGTGGATATGATGCTAGAATTCTACACAATCTAACTCCAATAATTAGAGCTTACGGTGGCGATATTTGGACTGAAAATAATGAAATTAAAATCAATAGTCCAGAAAGTGTTAAAGCAATAACTTTATTCCATGATATGTTATATAAAGATGGATCTGTTGTTCCTCCAGGAAATCAAACTGATTTCTATTCCGGCGATGTTGCAATTACAATGGGACAAATCTCACGTTTATCAAAGTTAAAAGATGCTTCATTTGATTGGGGAATTATATCAATGCCAAAAGGTCCAAAAGGTGAGTTTGCTATTATTGGTCAAGCTGCAATATGTGCTAGCAAAAATAGCAAAAATTCAGAATTAGCTGCAGAACTTATTGCCTATATGACAAGTAAAACATGCGTTGAAAGAATGGCAGGTATTTGGCCACCAGCAAGAGAATCTGTTATGGAATCTGATGTATTTCTAAATAGTAATAAAATGATAAATAAAGATGATATGCAAAATGTAGTTGGACATTCAATCAAAAATGGTAAGGTAATTTCTTCCAATATAAACTATCCACAAATTGATGTTGAATCAAGAATGGAATGGGATAAATTATGGAATAAAGATGCCGATGTTCAAGCTGTAACAGACGCTGTTGCAAAAATTTATGCAAAATACATTAAATAACAAGGATTAAATTAAATATGAAGAATAAATTTTCATTACAAAAACAACACCAAAAAGAAGCTCTTATGGGATATGCTTTTATAGCACCACAAATGCTAGGATTTTTATTCTTCATAATGATTCCTCTAATTTCAATTTTTGTATACTCCATCCACACCAAAAACCTATTATTTGGTACAAATATTTGGTGTGGAATGGATAATTATAAAGCACTTTTTTATGACAGTGTATTTTTAAAAACAATAAAAAATACCATCTTTTTTTCTTTAGGTGTAGTTCCCATAAATTTAATATGTTCCTTATTTTTAGCATTTTATTTATGCAATAATTATAAAGAGAACAAATATTTAAAAACAATAGTTTTCCTACCAGTAGTTACAAGCGGAGTTGCTTGGGCAATTGTTTTTAAATATATATT
The DNA here is from genome assembly GCA_016649775.1 of Spirochaetaceae bacterium. Lineage (GTDB taxonomy): Bacteria > Spirochaetota > Spirochaetia > Sphaerochaetales > Sphaerochaetaceae > Pleomorphochaeta. The sequence goes on along the minus strand of JAENWY010000007.1, from coordinate 3,779 downwards.
ACAAGGAGGAACAGATGGTCCCCTTAACTATTTCCTATCATTAATAGGAATACAGGGTCCAAACTGGCTTCACGATACACACACCGCTATGATTAGTGTGATTATAACAAGAGTAATAAAAAATCTTGGTACAAATGTTTTGATATTTTCTGGAGCTATATTAAATCTTCCAAATTCTCTAATTGAAGCTGCTACACTTGATGGAGCAAAAGGAATAAAATTATTCACAAAAATAAAACTTCCTTTATTGATGCCTTCAATACTAATGGTAATGATGGTTACAGTTATTGGTTCAATGAGAGTCTTTGATACAATTAAATTAATGACTGATGGTGGTCCTGAAGGTTCAACCATGGTAATTGTTTATTACATATACCATCAAGCCTTTAAGATGTTTAATACAGGTTATGCCAGTAGCATTTCTGTTATTTTGTTCAGCTCTGTACTTGTGTTAACAATTATTCAATGGTCTCTAAGAAAGAGGTTATCATATTATGAAAATTAATAATAAATTACATTTAACAAAAAGAACCTTAATAATAGTTATTTTGACAATTTTATTTGTCTACCCTTTTTGGTGGATGCTTGTTAATTCTTTAAATAATGCAAATGAAATTTTTGGTAAACCCTCAATATTACCTCGATCTTGGGTTTTCTATAACTATGTAGAAATTTTTAAAATACAACCATTTGGGCGTCATTACGCAAATACACTATTGGTTGCATTTGTTGGAACTCTTGGAAATATTATATTCTCATCCATGAGTGGATATTCTTTTGCAAAACTAAAATTTCCTGGAAGAAATTTATTATTTATTGTACTACTAACTGCACTAATGATGCCAATTGAAGTAATTATTATCCCATTATATTCTCAGATGATGGAACTAAATTTATCTGATAGTCTTATTCCTTTAATGCTAATTCCAATCTTTTGTGCTCAAGGTGCCTTTTCATCTTTTATGTTTAGACAACATTTTATTACAATTCCTAATGAATTAGAAGAAGCTGCAAAATTAGATGGTTTATCTGCTTTTGGAATTTTCAAAACAATAATGCTTCCAATTTCAACACCCATTATTGCAGCAGCTGGAATTTTAGCATTCCTGTCAATTTGGAATATGTATCTCGAGCCACTTGTTTTCATAAATAGTTTGAATAATTTCACACTTCCACTTTCTTTAGCTAATTTTAATGATTCTTATGGACTACCTCAGTGGCAATATCAATTAGCAGCAACAAGCTTATCAATCATTCCAATAATGGGTGTGTATTTAATTTTCCAAGAAAAAATTACAGATGCCATGGTTGGATCAGGAATGAAATAATAAATAAGGATATTAATTCAAATGGAAAATAAAATAATCACAAAAGATGTAGTAATAATTGGCGGTGGAATCTCGGGTTCCATAGCAGCTATAGCTTCAGGACGGACGAAGGTTTCAGTATTATTAATAGAAGAAACAGGCTGTCTAGGTGGATCTTTGACAAGCTGTGGAACTGGCCCTATGATGACTTTTCATGCAGGAAAAGAACAAGTAATTAAGGGAATTACAGATGAACTTATACAACGCCTTAAAAAAAAGGGACTTTCGCCAGGTCATATAGTTGATTCAACAGGATATACGTACACTGTTACTCCATTCGATAGTGAAGGAATGAAAAGAGAACTTGAACTAATGTGCTTGGAAGCCGGAGTATCTATTCTGTACCACACTGTAGTTTCTAGTGTAACAATAGATAATAAGCGAATAGAGGAAGTTGATTTAATATCATGTGGAACTCACTTTTCAGCTAAAGCAAAAGTTTATATAGATGCAACAGGTGATGCTGATTTATTTTACCAATGCGGATTAAAAACCTTAAAAGGCAGAAGTATAGACGAAAAAAATCAACCACTTACCACTAATTTCAAATTAACCCATGTTGATATAGATAAAATAAGAAACTTAATGGAAAAAAATGTTGAACTATTCCCTTTTTTAAAAGAAAAAAAGGGAATAGAGAAAAATGCATTACGTATTTCTTGTTCAGGATTTCAGGATATAATGAAGGAAGGAATGAAAAATGGAGAAATTTCATTTGATCGTGATATAGTATTATTCTTTGAGACAAATAATAAAAATGAAGTTATTGTTAATATGACTAGAATTAATGATTTAAATCCAACAGAACCATTTGATTTAGCATTAGCAGAAATTGAAGGAAGAAGGCAAGTTTGGGAGCTTTTTCCTTTTTTGGTAAAAAATATTCCAGGTTTTGAAAATTCTAAGATAATCAGTACCGGTCCAAATATTGGAATTAGAAGTTCCAGAAGAATTATTGGAGAATATTCACTCAGTGTTGATGATATTTTAAAAGGTAGAAAATTTAATGATGGTATTTCTTGTTGTGGATATCCAGTTGATATTCACTCAAGTGAAGGAACTCAAACAAAAACTACTTTTTTGGATTACGGTGTATATTATAGCATTCCCTATAGATGCTTGATAACTTCTTTATTAACTAATATCATTGCAACAGGACGAATTGTAAGTTGCTCATTCGAAGCACAGGCATCGCTAAGAGTTTCACCTAGTTGTGGTTCTTTGGGACAAGCCGCAGGATGTGCTGCTGCACTTTCAGTATCTAGCAATATTGATCCAATTGATTTAGATGCAAAAATATTAAGAAACCAATTAAAAAAAATGGGAGCAGTTATCGATTGAATAAATTTAAACGTGTTACCTTGCATGATATTGCAATAGAAACAGGAGTATCTTATGCAACTGTTTCCGCAGTGCTTAATCCTAAAAAAGATGGAAATATTAGAGTTGGTAAAGAAAAAAAAGAATTAATTACTCTTAAAGCACAAGAACTCGGATATGTTCCAAATCAAGTTGCCAGAAGCCTAAAAACAACAGATAAAAATCTCATATCTGTGTTTACATACGAAAACATGAGGCTTAAAGAAATAAGAGACGAATTTTATGGATTTCTCCTTGGAATTCATTCCGAATGTGAAATTCAAGGCCTTGATTTGTTGATATTAAACACTAGGAAAAATATTAGCGCTTCGTCGAGAATTACAATGTCAGCAGGTTCAATTATGATTGGAGTAAACCGTGACGATAGAGATATTCAATCTCTCTTAAAACGTAATTTTCCAATTGTTTTTGTAGGTAGAAGATCTATCAACTCAATTAAAACTAATTGGGTAAGTTTTGATTATAAGTCCATAATAAATAAAATTGTAGCTCTAATATCTCAACAAGGATATTCAAAAGTTGCTTTCATTAATAACAACGCTAACGATGAGCCAAATTTGGATAAAACTATTGCTATTAATGAAATTACAAAAAAAATGAAAATACAAGTTGATAATATTTTTTTTACAGAAGAATCAGAACCAATTGATAATTTTAAACAGGCCTTATTTGATAATGATGTATATTTGGTAAATAGAATATGGCAAATTCCTTTGATTGAGAAGTTCTTAAAAAAAAATCATTTTACTTTAGGAATAGATAAAAAAGCCATCTTACTTGAGGATGATTGGCAACACAAATATTCTCATTGGACTAGATGGAAAGGCGAAAGAGAACAACTTGGATCTTTGGCACTTTTGCATTTAGATGCAATTATTCAAGGGAAACCTCTTCCCTCAAAAAAGTTGGTTCCTTTAGAACTAATTATGGGAAAAAGTTTTAATTAGTATTAAGACACAGAAAAACTCACATAGTATTTGAATATTTCAAACTAATATGTGAGTTTTTTTATTTATTTAGTTTTATTTATTT
>JAENWY010000348.1 GCA_016649775.1 Spirochaetaceae bacterium | reverse complement strand
TGATTGGATGTGATATTTTCTAATCCTTATGAAAGGGATATGTTCTTCGAGATGATGACTATTTCTTTTTTAGCTTTTTTATGCAATTAGAAAAGGTTATGAAGAAATTATTCCACTTATAAAATCTCAAACATACTAAAAAAGTGATTGGGTCTTTTTATATTTAATATTCAAGTAATTTAAAGTTAGAATTTCTTGAATATTTATAAGGATTTATCTATAATATTTATGTTAACGTACACACAAAACAAAAGGAGTTATTTTGTGAAACATAATGATATAGTAAATGACAACTGTTCACTCGGAATAGAACTGGGATCAACAAGAATCAAGGCAATATTAATTGATGAAAATAATAAACCATTAGCAAGTGGTGGTTTTACTTGGAACAATAAAATGATTGATGGCTATTGGTCCTATTCGATAGAAGATATTTGGAAAGGACTAGCTATAAGTTATTCTGAACTTAAAATGGATGTAAAAAAGAAATATAATACAACTATAACTACATTCAAAGCTATTGGAATATCAGCAATGATGCATGGTTATTTAGTTTTTGACAAAAATGATGAATTATTGGTTCCTTTTAGAACCTGGAGAAATACTTATACCAAAGAGTCTTCTGAAAAACTAGCTTCTGTATTTAACTTTCCAATTCCACAGAGATATAGCATAGCTCATTTATATCAAGCTATTCTAAATAATGAAAAACATATCAACGATATAAATAAAATGACAACTTTAGCTGGTTATATTCATTATAAATTAACTAATAATTTTGTAATTGGAATAGGTGATGCTTCTGGAATGTTTCCTATTGACTGTAAAACCAAAGATTACAATAAAAAATATATAAAACAGTTTAATGAAATTTCTAATCTTAAATATTCTATAAAAGAAATACTTCCTAAAGTTCAAACAGCAGGTCAACTAGCTGGTCTATTAACTTTAGAAGGAGCTCATTTATTAGACCAAGAAGGCGATTTATTACCTAATATACCTCTCTGTCCGCCAGAAGGGGATGCCGGAACAGGTATGGTTTCAACTAATTCAATAAAAGTTAATACGGGTAATGTCTCCGCGGGTACGTCTGTATTTGCTATGATAGTTTTAGAAAAAGAGTTATCAAATTTTTATGATAAATTAGATTTTGTTACAACTCCTGATGGCTTTTTAACAGCAATGGTTCATTCAAATAACTGTACTGGTGATTATGATGCCTGGTTATCAATGTTTAAAGAAGTCATTGAAATCAGTGGAGGCCATATTACTACAGCTCAATTATATGATAAAATATTAAACCAAGCCTTATTAGGAGATAAAGATTGTGGTGGCCTTTTATGCTACAATTATTTAAGTGGTGAGCCTATTACTGATTTCAATGATGGAAGACCTATATTTACAAGAAAATTGAATTCTAACTTTAATCTTGCTAATTTTATGAGAGCTCAATTATATACTTCTCTTTGTATATTAAGAATGGGACTAGATTTACTTTATGAAAAAGAAAAGGTACATGTTGATTCTATTACAGGTCATGGAGGATTCTTTAAAACACCACTTGTAGGACAAACCGTAATGGCAAATGCTACACATACTCCTATCAATGTAGTTGAAAGCAGTGGAGAAGGTGGTGCTTGGGGTATAGCAATTCTAGCTAATTATGTTGGAGAAACAATTAGTCTTCCAGAATATCTTGATTCCAAAGTCTTCAATAATATAAAAATAGATACTGTAATACCTACAAAAGAAGATTGTGACGGATTTAATAGATTCTACGAATTATATAAAGGTTCATTGGCTATTGAAAGCGCTGCGATTCACTGTTTAAAATAATTATTTAGTTAAAAAAAAGAAGGTTTGATCTTATTTAAT
>JAENWY010000284.1 GCA_016649775.1 Spirochaetaceae bacterium | reverse complement strand
TTTCAGATACTAGAATTTCATCCTTATGAGTTTCATATATATGATGAAGAGATTGACCTTTTCTCAATAGAGGATAAGTCAAATCGCTTACATATTGTACTTCAGCTTCACTAATAGCAATTCCAGATCTTGATTCCTTTAAGCAGAAATCAATAATAAGACATAAATCAGTTTGCTATACTAAATGCAACTATCTAGTTTGTAATATTAACTGCAACAAAATAAAAAAATTGTAGTTATCTTTTCAATTCAATGGGATATTAATTTTAAGTAATACATTTACTTTTATAATTAACATTATTATACTGTACATATAATAACAGAATGCTTTATAAAATTAAGTGGTACTAGAAGCAAGTTATATAGCTTATCTTTGGTATAATTTTTTCTAAATAATAATGTGCTATTTCATTAATAGCTTAATCAATTGTAATTATAATATAAGAAACTTCATTGTTTCATAATGGTTTCTTGTAGTCTGTTAAGAAATTTGTTTCTGTTCAACTTGTTTATTCAATAAGCTCATTAAAGCTTACATTTTAATAGATTTTAAATAGTTGAGGATAATGAAAATTTGAGCATAAGTTAATTTTTTGTTAATACGCGGTCATTGCACTTTGAAAATAGGCAATTAAATGATTGCCCTGAATAATAAGGTAAATATAGACATATTCACGTATAACAAATCAATGCTCACAACTTAAGGAATAACTGGTAAGTCTTTTACGTAATAACCAATTATTCATTGCTTTAATGTAGTATATCTATCCTCAGAAACAAGCGTAATGAGCTTAAGTTGTGAACATTGATAACAAATAATAAACTTTTATATATGAGTAAGAAACATGAAATTAAAAAAAAATAATCAGGTAAATCATTTGAATGGTTTGTTGGAAAAGGTAGTGTGTTAATGATTGATTTAGGTAATATTAAAGACATAGTAAAACTTTCGCTATTGGGTATCTTCGTGATAAGTTTTTTGATATATCTATTTTTTCGATTTGTTTTTTCTAGGCGTTGTGTAGAATTGCCAAAAAAGGAAAGTGGTTTTTCGCATATACCTGGACCAAAAGAATGGGAGAAGCAGATGATTGACTTGTCGCTTACCCATCATAATGTCATAAGGAAACGTTATAGTTTTGTACTAGCGGATCGTAATAAGGTAGTGCAGAAAAAACTAAATCGTATTAGAAATACAATTTCTGGAATTTCTTCTGAAATTATTTCATTGATTCCCGCAGCACGTTGGTTATTTGAAAATTATCAAATTATGTACCGCGAAATTGAAAAAGAAAATATGAGTGATACAAGTTATGACAAATTGCCGATATTAAGAACCAAACAATACAGGGGTTATCCTAGAGTGTATTTGGTAGCTAAAAATATGGTTGCAATTTCTAGAGGTCATATTAATGAAAAAAATATTTCAATTATGATTAATGCTTATCAAAAAGAGACCCCTTTAACGGATGAAGAATTAGGAATTCTTCCAATTATATTAGGTTTTAGTCTACTCGAACAAATTATAGAAGTAGCAGATGATATTATTCGCATAATCAAAATTAAATCAAAAGCAGATCGATTTGTAAAAGAGAAGATTTCTGCGCATCATAGTGAAACGGATATTTCTGCACTTCTCTGTGAACTTGATGCAGACTGTAAGAATAACTATTCTTTTCATTCTCAAGTCATTTATTTATTACGAAATATGTCCTTTAGTAAGGTAGCGATACTGAAATATACGGATTATCATTATTCTATGGATAATAAGTATAGGCAACCGGCAAATATATTTTCAGAAGAAGGGAAATTAGAATCCTACTTGGAATCCAATATTCAAGTATTGATTGGTAGCTTAAGAGCAATCAATGAACTTGACTATGAGCAATTTTTCGAAGAACTTTCTTACATTGACTCTATTCTTGCCAATGATCCAGCTGAAGTCTATTCAAAAATGGATTCAAATAGTCGCTCAATGTATCGTTCTATAATTATCAAAATGTCCAAAAAATATAATGTTAAAGAAGAGATTATTGCATACGATTGTCTGAAACTTGCTACTAGAGGAAGAAAGGATCTTGCTAATTCAACACATGTAGGTTATTACCTTTTAGGTAAAGGGTATCAACTTTTAAAAAATGAAATTCGGAATAAAAAGCAACCTGACAATTTAGAAAAGAGAAAATATAAAAATCTAGATAACAAAGGCAATGGCATCTTATATTATCTAGTAATCTTCAGTATTTTTGTTATGATTTGTTTTGGAATGTCATTTCTAATGAATTCTATAGGAACTATTACTGAAAGATATCTATATGTTTTATTTATAATTGTTGGTTTTCCCCTATTATTGGGAATCTCATCAAACCTCACCAATTATATGTTTACAAAAGGTATTAAAAATAGACAAATACCTTCCTTAGATTATAAAAATGGAATTCCAGATGTTGCTCGAACTTTTTTGATTATGCCTGTTCTTATTTCTTCCTTAAGTCAGTGCAAAGATTATTTAGAGCGATTAGAAAGACATTATTTAAACAATAGACAATCAAATCTATATTTTGCTCTAGTTATTGATTTTGAGGATTCTTTGCAGAAGCATATTCCAAAAGATGACATACTTGAAGAATTCTTAGTTAAACAAATTGAGAAGTATAATATACGCTATCCTTCAATAAACCAAAAATTTTGCTTATTTATTAGAGAAAGAA